>NZ_QAJD01000082.1:0-4762 GCF_003061465.1 Aeromonas sp. HMWF017 | reverse complement strand
AAAAAAATCTTTATCGGCTCATCCGACGTTATTGGCAACGGGGGCAGACGCCGAATGCTCTTTTACCTGATTATAAAAACTCAGGCGCGAGGGGCAAGAAGAGGGTATCAAAAGGTGGAAAACTTGGTCGTCCCAGAGTGATGGTGGCGGGTGCCGGAGTCATCGTTGATGAGCATATAGAACGACTTTTTCGTACTGCTATAGAAAAACACTATCTGCTCAACAATGGTAAATCGTTCGTTGAAACTCACAATCGTTTCAAAGGGATGTATCAAAACTATAACCCTGGTGTTCCTGAATCGGAGTTTCCTACTATTTGGCAGATGAAACACTTCTTCAAGAGGGAATACTCTCAGGTTGAAAAACTGAAGAAAAGAATCAGCAAGATAGATTACAACAAGGATGTCAGGCCGTTACTGGCAACAGCGAACACGCAAGCTCTCGGTCCAGGGTCCCGATATGAGATTGATGCAACGATAGCTGATATCTATCTGGTTTCTGATAGTGATCGACAAAACATAGTTGGTCGCCCGATTGTCTATATGGTCATTGATGTGTTTAGCCGCATGGTAGCCGGTTTTTACATCGGTTTTGAGAATCCCTCCTATGTGGCAGCAATGCAGACTCTGTCTATGGCCATGACTGACAAGATCAAGTTTTGCCAACAGTTTGGTATAGAGATTGATGAATCTGACTGGCCGGTTGCAGGTATCCCTGATGCCATATTGGCTGATCGGGGAGAATTGCTGGGTTGTCAGATCGAATCTCTGGAAAAAAGCTTCTCTACTCGGATTGAGAATACCCCTCCTTTTAGAGGTGATTGCAAAGGCATAGTCGAGCGTTTTTTCAGAACCATACAGGCGGTATTTAAGCCTTTTGCTCCCGGAGTTGTGTCTGGCACCACCATAAAGAAACGGGGAGGAAAGGATTACCGGTTGGATGCGATGCTGAATATCCATGAGTTCACATCCATCATTCTGTCGGCCATCTTGTTTCACAACCGATACCATGTGTTGGAAACCTATGATCGAGATATCGATATGCCTGCCGATTTGCCGATGACGCCATTATCACTATGGAACTGGGGATTGCAGCATAGGTCAGGGCGGTTACGGATGGTTCCTGAGGACGCTCTCAGGGTCAGTTTGCTGCCGAGAACTCAGGCGACTATCTCTCCTCTGGGGCTCCGCGTCTTTGGTGTGTATTACACCTGCCAAGAAATTCTGAAAATGGGGTGGTTGCATAGGGGTAATGATGTCTCCAGGCCTGAATCAGTAGAGGTTGCCTATGACCCGTCTGTTGCTGATATGGTTTATTTGCTTCCTCGAAAAAACAGTGCGGAATATTGGGTCTGTGGGTTGACCGAGCGCTCCCGAGAGTTCCGAGGTTGTTCTTTCTGGGATGTATGGTTGATAACCAAGCAACAGAAGGTTGTTGTGGCAGAGGGTAAGCTGGTTGCTGATCGTGAAAAGCGAAGAGTTGATGAGCTGATTGACTCAAAAATTAAGCAAGCGAAAGCCCAGGTTAAAGCTGAAGGTTCATCGGAAGCGTCAGATCGTCAGCGTATTGCCGCTATCAGGGGTAATCGAGCCAAGGCGAAGGACGAAGAGAGAAAACGCGTTGAGCCTGTCACAACATCCGAGCCATCAACTGTGCCTGCAACTGTGATACCTCTTTCTCCAGGTACGGATGACTATAAGTATCCGGATTATATCGACGAACTCTTCAAGGACGACTAGATGGTATTACCAGCCAATATGGCCAAGGCCGTCTACAACGACCCAGGCATAGAACAGTACCGTGGTAATCCGCTGATAGAGGCGTTGCCACCTATCATGACCACACAGCAGATAAAGCAGGGGTTAAGCGGTTCCATCAAGTTTGATCTAAAGGATATCTATGTTGACGGCCCTTGGCGTGTTCATGTGATATCCCAGTTGCTGGATGACTTTTTTCAACCGATAAGCCGCCATTTACAGTTAGAGTCAAAATTATCCATCATGCTCCGGCAGGGATATGTCGGACGGAATCTGAGTGATGGTTCTTTGAATGCACATCTGCAAAATGGTTATGAGCGGGTCATGTCTGGCGAGCTGGATGCTTTTCGGTTCGAGCAGGTTAAATCGACCGCTCGCAGCCTGTCTCTGATCGGGTGCTCTGGTTCTGGAAAAAGCAGCACTATCAACCGGATATTGGCAACCTACCCTCAGGTCATCTACCACGAGCAATACAACTTTACCCAGATCGTCTACCTGAAGCTGGATTGCCCCCATGATGGTTCACTGAAAAGCCTGTGTCATCACTTCTTCAGGGCTATCGATGCGGTGCTGCATACCGACTATGAACGCAAGTATGCTCTCAAGCGCCATAGCGTTGAGACACTGATGGCCTTGATGAGCCAAATTGCCAATGTGCATGCAATTGGGGTGCTGGTTATTGATGAGATGCAGCATCTGAGCATGAGCCGCTCCGGCGGGGTGGAGAAGATGCTCAACTTCTTCGTGACGTTGGTGAATGTGATCGGCTTGCCTGTTGTCATGGTTGGCACCCCCAAGGCGAGACCTATCTTTGAAATGGATTTGAGATCGGCAAGGCGCGGAGCCGGTTTTGGGTCATTGCTCTGGGAGCCGATGCAGGCAACCAAGCCCACTGTGGATCCGGAAACCAACCAGCTCAAACCTACAGAGTGGATGGCCTTTACCGATAAGCTTTGGCAGTACCAATGGCTGCAACGACGAGAGGAAAGCTTGTCCGATGAGGTACGGGATTGCTGGTTTGATCTGTCCCAAGGGGTGTTGGACATAGTGGTAAAACTCTTTGTTCTTGCCCAGCTACGAGCCATTGCCACCCGTATTGAACGGATCACCCCTCAGTTGTTGCGACAGGTTTACGAGGATGAGCTCAAGCCAGTTCATGCCATGCTGGCAGCGTTACGCTCCAGAGACCCTGAGTTAATCGCCAGATATTCGGATCTGAGCATCCCGGACATAGACAAAAAGATCCTGGTGCTGAGTGCCAAGATTGATGAGGCAAAAGCTTCTCAGGATTCACATCAGAATCGTTATCATGGCAATGATCAGGCCATCCGCTTGCATAACCTGCTTGTGGGGATGGACTGCCATTCAGAACTGATTGTGCCGTTGATTGAACGTGCTTTTAGCTCCTATCCCAATCTGTCCGTCAGAGAGTTGATGCCCATTGTTCTTGAGTGGTACAACCCGGATGAGAAGCCAGAAAAAAAGACTAAGCCCAAACTTGCTGGCACTGGGCAGAAGGAGTGGCACACGCTGCACTCTGATGACCTGCGTTTCAAATTTTCCCAGTGTGGCAAGGGCAATTTCCTCTACCCTGCATTCAAGAAAGCGGGGCTCACCTTCGATGTAGATGATTGGTTGAGAAGGATGGGTTAGCCATGCTGAACTTTCCGGTTCCTTATCCTGATGAGCTGATTTACAGCTTGGTGGCCAGAGCCGGAATACACCTAGGGTTAACCAGCCCCAAGCAGTTGCTGGATGAGGTTTTTGCAAACCGGCATGTCATTGCAACGGTTGATCTGCCCAATCATCTGGCTCCTCTAGTCCAATTATTACCGGAGAGTATGGGGCGCGATGTCACTCGTTTGGCTTATCTGCACACCCTATTTCCTCTGTATGCCCCATTTACCACTGAAGAGCGCAGGCGTCACTGTCTTGAGCAGATGGCTGGGGATTCTCAAGGTGCCATTCATCTGATCCTGGGGGTAGCTGCATCCCGAATTAAACAGTCTCGTGCCCTGCGCTACTGTCCGCAATGTTTGCAAAATCAGCGCAGCGGCCATGGCGAATACTACTGGCAACGGCAATGGCAGGTGATGGGGGCTGATAGTTGTCTGGTGCATGGTGGGTTACTTGAGGCCAATATTGAACGCCATGCTTACCATCGCCATCAGTTTGTTGCCGCCTCCCCGTTAGTTTGTCCCCTACTGCCCCAGCCTGTAGCGGATGCTTGTGTCATGCGGATTACTCGTCAAGTCACGACTTTGTTGCAGCGGCAACCCGATACTTCGCCCTCGTTTTCGCAATGGAGTGCTTTTTATCATCAGCTCGCTAATTTGGTGGGGGGAGCCAAGGGGAGGTATGTAAAATATGAAACTATCTATGAGCTTGTCATGGCTCGTTGGCCGGCTAATTGGTTGGATCAGCATGGATTGGCGCTTAATAACGATTCGGGTAATTGGTTGCAGGCTATCTTTCGCAAGCATCGAAAATCTTTCAGCTATCTGGAACATATCGTTGTACTGGATAGCTTGTTGCCTGAGTCTTGGGATATGGATACTGTGCTGGGAGAGGTGCAGAGCATTCCAACTGGCATTTATGCTTTCCATTCCTGCCCACAGGACGGAAAAATCTGCCAATCGGCAGAGTATCGAACCAGATGGCAGTTGTTGCTGGAAAGCAATGGGGTGAAGCAGGCCCGTTTATCTCATCAGGCGTTATATGCTTGGCTGTACCGTCATGATCGTCGTTGGCTTCTGGAGTTTAACAGGCAGAACCACCAGAGCAGTGTTAGAGAAAATCAGCGGGTCAATTGGCCACAGAAAGACCGTGCAACTTGCCGCCAGTTACTCAAAATCCTCAATGTGCATGAGCCTAGTTTAGATTGCCCCCGGCTATCTAGGCGATGGTTTCTATCAAAGCTTTCATCAAGCGCGATGATTGAGAAGAACCTCAGCAAAATGCCACTTACAAGCTTGTTTTTGCAGCGATATTGTGAAGATATAGCA
>NZ_QAJD01000081.1:0-1173 GCF_003061465.1 Aeromonas sp. HMWF017 | reverse complement strand
TGCCAGTGATTCACCGACAAACATCGGGTTTTTCAGCATAATTGCAATGCCTACTACCATACCTGCAAAAGGAAAAAGCAGTACAGGAGTGAACATTGCTCCGCCAAAACGTTGAATTTGACTGAGCATATATTGTCCCTTGGTTGAAATAGCTAATCGAATCCTTGCCGGTGTTGCCAGATGCAAATTAGCAACGATAAAAAGAGACCTCATGAAATATCTTGGAATAATGTGATCTGACGCATACAGTTATTTAGACAAAGATGTCTAACTTTTGCGATATTGTTGTACCTCTTGGTTTCGTGATGTTCTTGCAGCTTTAGTTGTAAGTTAAGTTATTGTTTTTAAGCAATTTAGCCACTTGATTCAGAATAAGATGGTTGGCGTTGTGACCACAGGAGATGTCTAGCAGTGATCTATAAATCGGTGGCAGATCGACTCAGGATCAGGGTAAACGGTGCCGAGTGTCGGGTGGGTGATGTGTTGCCGGGCGAAAAAGCGCTGGCAGAACAGTATGGCGTCTCCCGCATGACCATTCGCAAAGCGGTAGACATGTTGATCGAGTGGGGATTGGTCGAGCGGCGCCACGGCAGCGGCACCTATGTGACGAAAAAGGATGTCCAGCATGAGACCAAAGGGCTGAGCGGGTTTACCGAACTGATGCGCGAGCAGGGGCGCACGTTGACCAGCCAGGTGTTGGAATTTCGCACCATGCCTGCGCCACCGGCCATCGCCAGTCAGCTGAGGGTGAAGGTGAATGAACCCGTCTATTACTCCAGCCGGATCCGCTCGGTGGATGGTCGGGCTCTGCTGCTAGAAGAGAGCTATATGCCGGTCAGACTGTTTCGCAATCTGTCGGTCGCCCATCTGGAAGGGTCCAAATTCGACTACATCGAACGGGAGTGCGGCATCGCGATTGCGGGTAACTATGAGTGCTTCAGTGCCGTGCTGGCGGATCGGGTTACTGCCGAGCTGCTCCATATCGAGCAGGGGGCCCCTATCCTGCGGCTCACCTCGCTCTCATACAGCGAGAGCGGAGAGTTCCTCAACTACTCCATCATGTTCCGCAATGGTAACGACTACCATGTCGACTACCACCTGCACCGTTTTCGTTAATCCGCTCGCCAGCCTGCGGGTTGGTTATTGGCTGGATGCAGGGCCTCTCACGAAGCA
>NZ_QAJD01000080.1:0-2790 GCF_003061465.1 Aeromonas sp. HMWF017 | reverse complement strand
AAGTAAAACCTTAGAATTGCTAATCAATTGAGATCGAACATCTAATGCGGGAATGTTCCAAGCATCGCTAAGTAGATTGACTGTTATTTCGAAATCCCATGGCATTACCGAACGGCCATCTAACTGAGCAAAAGGACCGTCGCTTTCAGGAACGACTTTGTCCTTCGGGAGCCTTTTAGCTAATGCTTTTCCTGCTGCAGAATTAAAAGCAGCTGGGCCGATACTGAACCAACAGCCTTGAGAAGTTGCAGCGTTAAGCTCAGCGATCGATCCGGTGAACCAATGTAATACAGGGATACCGTGGTCAGGATACTCCTTGAGTAGTGATAATACATCTGGAACTGCTTGCCTCGAATGAATGCTGAGTGTCTTGGTCTATAGAACGCGATTTTGCCAGGGTTCGGGGATTATCCGGGATCGTGGTGTTCGATGAGCAACGAGTCCCCAGCAAAGGTGGGCAGTAGTATTTACTGCGGGTGCTGCAGATTTTCCCCTACTGGCTTGACGAACACCAGCAACCCCATCAGCAGCTCGCGAGTTCCTGGGACCTCAACGCCCCCCTCACGTGGCGAGACCTACTCTGCCGTCCTTGGTGTCAATTAGTCGCCCGACATCAACGCAGTATCGATGCTTGAGACTACTCGTATCGAACGCTTGCCTAGCGACACTCGCCGAGCTCTTGGAGAAGACTGTCGGTTAGATACGCCGCTCATGCGAGGCCTTATCAACAACTGATGGGATATTGTGCTATCTGATTGATTCTTGATACTATTTAGTACGTTTACTCGCTTTTAAGCCGAACGATTGACCATTACTCCGCTCTACTTCCTCAATACCACCGATGCACTGACGTTGATAACCGAGTTCGGTACCGCTACTGATGAGCCGTCTATCGTGACCTTACTCCGCTCACTCTGTCAGCAGATGGGGTTTGACCATTTTCGATTGGGGTTCATTTCACCCAGCTCGATACAGCGCCCTGACGTACGGATTTTCAATGGCTGTCCTGGCCCGTGGGTGCAGACCTATGATGAGAAGGGTTTGTTTGCTGTGGATCCTGTAGTGCGCAAAGGGATGGCTCAGAGCATGCCGATATTGTGGGCCAATCTCATCGCCGAGTGTTACGACTAACACGATACAGCTGGATTGGAGGTCATGATGCTAGCCCAAGAAGCTGGACTACGTGATGGCATCACCATCCCCTGGCATGGGCCTAATGGCCATGTAGGGTTGCTCTCTCTCATCACACGCACACCACGTACTGAACATCAATGGCTCAGCGCGATCCCATTTCTGAGTTGGCTATCAAGCCATGTCTTCGAAGCTGTCGCACGGGTGTGTGCGTCAGCCATGCAACCTCGTGGCTCTTTGAGCTTGCGGGAGTTGGAGGTCTGTCGGTGGGCTGCCGAGGGGAAGCAAGTCAGTGATATCGCCAAAATCCTGGGCGCTCAAGCAGGGGCTGGTGCGGCTCAATATCGATGCTGCGTTGGTGGAAAATGTTGATGAGGGCGGTCAATAGTTCTGACTGGCGCAATTTGTTGCCCACCTGCTAGGTTAAATCACTACCTGAGCAATATTTACTGAGATATGTGCGCTGCTTGAGCGAAAACTTGCTCAGAATTGTGCGGTTGAGGCTATGGATTACCGGTAAGTGACTGATAAATAACAGTTCGAAAAAGTGGCGTGGTCGCTGCTTAAGGTTGGTCGAGTGCTATCTCGTTTAACCAACCTATTTAGGAGCATACACATGCCAACTCCATGTTATATCAGCATCGAAGGTAAAACCCAGGGTAACATCACCGCTGGTGCCTTCACTTCCGATTCCGTCGGCAACATCTTCGTACAAGGTCACGAAGACGAGATGCTGGTACAAGAGTTCAATCACCAGGTCACCGTACCGACTGATCCGCAATCCGGTCAGCCAGCCGGTCAGCGTGTCCACAAGCCGTTCAAGTTCACCGTGGCGCTGAACAAAGCCGTACCGCTGATGTACAACTCCCTGGCTTCCGGCGAAATGCTGCCGAAAGTGACCCTGAAGTGGTACCGCACCTCCGTTGAGGGCAAGCAGGAGCACTTCTTCTCTACCGTGCTGACCGATGCCACTATCGTTGACATCGACTGCCAGATGCCCCACTGCCAGGACCCGGCGAAGTCTGACTTCACCCAGCTTATCCAGGTCTCTCTGGCTTACCGCAAGATTGACTGGGAACACACCGTTGCCGGTACCTCTGGTGCTGACGACTGGCGTGCGCCTATCGAGGCCTAAGCCTCCCTTTCTTACTTTGGTATTCCTTGTAGTAAATCTTGTACTGTTTGGCCGGTGTGCAACCGGCCTATCAGCCCGTGCGTTCTCCGGCCAGCCGTTGGCTGCCGGAGCTTTTATGTTTTGCCATCCCCCTGGTATGACGCCGGTGTCTTGTATAGCGAGTGCGGTGTGATGGCAAAGCACACAAGAGGTTTGAATTATGTGTCCCTCCATTGCACTGCTCGGTGACATTGGCACCGACCACGATGGCTTTCCACCGACCCCGGTGATAGCCGCCAGTCCTGATGTCTTTCTCGATGGTAAGCCAGTGGCCCGTCAGGGCGACCCACTGGCGCCCCACGACAAGCCCAACAACCCGCCACATTCACGGGCAATTGCCAGTGGTGTGGGTTCTGTGCTGGTGAATGGCAAACCCATCGCCGTCACCGGCACGGCAGTGGATTGTGGTGGCGTGGTGATTGGTTCCGGTAGCGGACAGGCAGGATAAGGAACAGAGTCATGGCGCAAAGCACAGGATTACAATT
>NZ_QAJD01000006.1:0-24976 GCF_003061465.1 Aeromonas sp. HMWF017 | reverse complement strand
TGGAGCGTTACGGAAAAGGCGTAAATATCAAAGCATGTTTGCATGAGGCGATGGGGCGCCCCATGCAACACGTAATTGGGACATAGCCAAAAAAATCGCCCCCCGCAGCACCGGTTTCGAGATGACAGCGCCAACCAAAACCGCCCATACTGAACAAGAACTCTCTCCCCCTCGACAAGGGACAACTCATGCGCACCTCCCTGCTGTTGCTACTGCTATCAACCCTCTCACTGCCGCTCTGGGCCGCCAACATTCTGGTGATCAGCAGCTACCATCCCGAATACCTGTGGGACCAAAGCTACAACAAAGGGCTGCTAGATGGCTTGCAGGGGGAGCACAAGATCACCCACTTCTATATGGACACCAAACGCCATCCACGGGAGAAGTTCGACGAAATCGCCCAGCAAGCCATCGCCTTTTATCTGAAAAGCAAACCGGATCTGGTGGTACTGGGGGATGACAACGCCATCAACTATCTGGCCAACGAGATCGCCTCGCTGGGCACCCCGGTGGTATTTCTTGGCATGAACGAGAATCCGCGCCTCAAGGGCTTTGTCGGCCACCCCAAGATCACCGGCGTGCTGGAGCGCCCCCTGCTCAAACGCAACATCAGCGAAATAAGTCAGATGATGGGGGGGCTCGACAAGGCACTGGTGCTGTTTGATTCCAGCAATGTGGCCCTCACCGCCATTGAGGATGAATTCAAGACCCAGACCGAGCTGCGAGTCGGCCAGACCCGGATCAACAGCCAGCTGATGGGGGATTACAGCCTCTGGCAGGAGGCAGTGCTCAACGCCAAGAAGAACGGCTATCAGGCAATCTTCCTCGGCCTCTACCACACGCTGGTCGATGACAATGGCAAGCATGTGAGCGAAAAGACGGTGCTGGAGTGGACCAGCGCCAACACGCCGGTGCCGCTCTTCTGTTTCTGGGAGTTTACCGTCGGCAAGGGGATGGCCATCGGCGGGTTGGTGCTGGACGGCCACGATCAGGGGATACAGGCAGCCAGCCTCATCAATACCATTCTGGCGGGCACCCTGCCCCGTACCATCTCCCCGCGCGCGGCCCTGCGCGGCGAATATGTCTTCAGCAAGAGCGAGCTGGCCCGCTGGCAGCTCACAGTGCCCGACAAATGGCGCCACAAGATCCTCTGGCGTGAGTGACCGCCGAAACAAAAAAGAGAACCCGGCCATGCCGGGCTCTCTTTTATCGGGTGCTGCGGTTAGCAGGCTAGGTGAGGGCTATCAGCCCTGCAGCGCCTGTTGCAGCTCCTCTTCGGTCCAGATGGTAATGCCGAGCTCCTGCGCCTTGGTCAGCTTGGAACCGGCCGCTTCCCCCGCGACCAGCACATCGGTCTTGGCAGATACCGAACCCGCCACCTTGGCTCCCAGCGCTTGCAGTGCCGCCTTGGCATCGTTGCGCGACAAGGTGGTCAGGGTGCCGGTCAGCACGAAGGTCTTGCCGGCAAAGGGTTGCTCCGCGGCCTCTTTCTTCTCGATGGCCGGCCAGTGGATGCCGGCAGCCAGCAAGGCTTCCAGCACCTCCACGTTGTGCGGCTGACGCAAGAAGTAGTAGACATGCTTGGCCACCACATCGCCCACGTCGGCCACTTCGAGCAGTTGATCCACCGAGGCTGCGCGCAGTGCATCAAGGGTGAGGAAGTGGTTGGCAAGGTTGAGCGCAGTCGCCTCCCCCACTTCGCGGATCCCCAGGGCAAACAGGAAGCGCGGCAGGGTGGTGCTGCGCGCCGCATCGATGGCGGCTACCAGATTGAGGGCCGATTTTTGCCCCATCCGCTCAAGACCGGCCAGCTGGATGGCATTGAGGCTGAACAGATCAGCGGGAGTCTTCACCAGCCCCTTGTCCACCAACTGCTCGACAATCTTGTCGCCAAGGCCATCCACATCCATGGCGCGACGGGCGGCGAAGTGCTTGATCGCCTCCTTGCGCTGCGCCTCGCAGAACAGGCCACCGGAGCAACGGGCAACCGCTTCCCCTTCCAACCGCTCCACCGCAGAGCCACAGACCGGACACTCGGTCGGGAAGCCGATCGCACGGGCATCGCTTGGGCGTTGCGCCTCCACCACGGCGACAATCTGCGGGATCACATCCCCCGCCCGGCGCACGATCACGGTATCGCCAATCATCACGCCGAGGCGCTCAATCTCGTCAGCATTGTGCAAGGTGGCGTTGGAGACGGTCACACCGCCGACAAACACCGGTTTAAGCTTGGCGACCGGGGTCACGGCGCCGGTGCGGCCGACCTGAAACTCGACGTTCTCGAGCTCTGTCATCTCTTCCTGCGCCGGGAACTTGTGGGCGGTCGCCCAGCGCGGGGCGCGGGCCACAAAGCCCAGCTCCTCTTGCAGGGCGATGGCATCCACCTTGTAGACCACGCCGTCGATCTCGTAAGGGAGCTCGCCACGGCGGGCCAGAATGTCGTCGTGGAACGCCTGACAACCGGCGGCCCCCTCTTTGAGCTTCACCTCTGGACTGAGCGGCAGCCCCCACTCCTTGAGCTGGGTCAGACGGCCAAAGTGGGAGTCGCCCAGTTGCTCGCCGCCAACACCGACACCGTAAGCGTAAAAGCTCAGGGGACGACTGGCGGTGATGCGTGAATCGAGTTGACGCAGGCTGCCGGCGGCGGCGTTACGCGGGTTGACGAACACCTTCTCGCCTGCGGCCAGTGCCTTGGCGTTCATCGCCTCGAAACCGGCCTTGGGCATAAAGACTTCGCCACGCACTTCCAACCGTTCGGGCCAACCAGAGCCCCGCAATGCGAGCGGAATGGCCTTGATGGTACGCACGTTCTCGGTGATCTCCTCACCGGTGGCGCCATCGCCCCGGGTGGCCGCCTGCACCAGCTGACCATTTACATAGAGCAAGCTCACCGCCAGACCATCGAGCTTGGGCTCGCAGCAGAAGGTGAAACGCACTTCACGCTTGAGGCGATCGCTCATCCGTTGTTCGAACGCCTGCAACTCTTCGCTGCTAAAGACGTTATCCAGACTCAGCATGGGGATCTCGTGGCGCACCTGTTTGAAGGCGGTCAGCGGCTGACCGCCGACCCGCACACTCGGCGAAGCCGGGGTTTTCAGCTCGGGGTGGTCAACCTCCAGTGCGATCAATTCGCGCATCAGACGGTCGTATTCGGCATCCGGCACTGTGGGGTTATCCAGCACATAGTACTGGTGACCATATTCGGTAAGCAGTTCACACAATTGACGGTGGCGGGAGAGGGTGTCGCTCATGAAAAAGTCTCGAAGTGTGATTGAACATCCGGCCGGGGTAGAAACAAAAATGCGGTACCTGGGTACCGCACTTTTTCTTCACTCGACCCGCATGGCGTATTAGTCGCGACTGGCCTCGTAGGCAGCCAGCTCGTGACGGTAACGGGCAATGGTCTCGTCGCTCAGCGGGCTGCGATCCATATCGGTCAGCATGGCATCGAGATCGCTGGCCAGCTGATCGGCAGCCTGCAGCATGTCCTCGAAAGCAAACGCGGCATTGCTGCGCAGCGGCAGTTGCATGAACAGGGAGACACCCGGCGTGGTGAACTGTTCCATCCGGTACGGATTGAAGGTGCCCGGCTTGACCATGTTGATCATGGAAAACAGCACTTCACCCTTGCCGTTGGGATCTTCGTGACGGTGGAAAATATCCATCTCGCCAAACTTGAAGCCCAGCGCCATCAGGGATGAGAGCAGGGTTGCACCTTGCAAGTCGTGACCCGGACGGCCCATCAGGTTGATGACATAGACATCCTGCCAGATCTTCTCGACCGGCTGGGGCGCCATGCGCGGCTCTTCCACCACAGGTGCAGGTGCCACATAGGCCGGCTCTTCATACACAGGCTCGGGAGCCACATGACGGGGCTGCGGCTGATATTCCGGCTCGGGAGCACGCACCGGTTCGGCACGCACGGTGTCGGCGGTACGGACTGTCTCTGCACGGGCACCAAAAGTCGGAGCGGTCGCGTAAGCGGGCTCGACCAGCGGCTCGTCATCCAGCGACTGCATCATGGGCTCGCGCTGGGGACGGGAACGGTAGACCGGGGTACGACGATTGACCTGAGCAGGTTTGCGCACCGGCGCGGCGGGCGCCTCGTCGATCTCCTCGGGCAGCGGCTCATCGAACGCTTCTTCCTCTTCATAGACAGGAGGTGGCGGAACCGGGCGGGCAGCAGGCTTGCGCACTACGGGCGGCGGCAGATCGTCCTCGTCATCTTCATCATCAAAGGCGGGGACGGCAGGGCGACGACCGAGTTCCGGCTGGCGGCTCTCTTCACTGCGCAGCTTGGGCTCGGCACGACGGCCACCACTGACCACACGTACCTGGCCGATGCCATCGCTGTCGAAGGCGTCGTTATCACGATCCCGCGACTTGGAGTCCATCCGTCCAATCGGTTTCTCTTTGATCGGTGCCTGACGATTCTTTTTGTTGCTCCACAACCCGTGAATGAGCAATGCCGCAATAGCAATACCGCCCAGGGCAACCAAGATGTAACGCAATTCCTGCATTAGCTGCTTCTCTTTCTAGTTTTGCTCAGCCAAAGCGACGGCTTCACCGATATCGACCGACACAATGCGAGAAACCCCGGGCTCTTGCATCGTGACGCCAACCAGCTGCTCAGCCATCTCCATGGAGACCTTATTATGACTGATGTAAACGAACTGTACTGTGCTCGACATCTCTTTGACAAGAGAACAGAAGCGACCGACGTTCACTTCATCGAGCGGTGCATCCACCTCATCCAGCAGACAAAAAGGTGCTGGGTTGAGTCTGAAGATGGCAAAAACCAGCGCAAGCGCGGTTAACGCCTTCTCCCCCCCGGAAAGCAGGGCAATGGTAGCATTCTTCTTACCCGGAGGTCTCGCCATGATGCTCACTCCGGCCTCCAAAAGATCATCGGAGGTGAGCTCAAGCCAGGCACTGCCCCCACCGAACACTTTTGGAAACAGGGATTTTAAATCTTCGTTGACCTTATCGAAAGTGTCCCGGAACCGTATTTGTGTCTCTTTATCAATTCTTTTAATGGCTTGGCTCAAGGTTTCCAGCGCTTGCTCGAGATCCTGGCACTGATTTTCAAGATAGGTTGCCCGGGTTTTCGCCTCTTCATACTCCTCCAGCGCAGCCAGGTTGATGGCGCCAAGTGCCTCCACTTGCGCCTCCAGGGTCTGGATCTCCTGGCGCAGCTTGCTCCGATCTGCGGCGATCAGCACCGCCTGATCGAGATCCACCAGTCGAACCCCCAACTCTTCGAACTGCTCGTGCAACCCCTGTCGACGGGTGAGGTTGCGTTCGCGCTCAAGACGCAGGGTTGCCAGCTTCTCTTGCAACGTCACCAACTGCTTGTGATCGGCACTTCTGGCCTGCTCCAGCTCACCGAGCTGGCGCTCCAGCTCCGCAAGCCGTTGATGGCAGGCGAGCTGCTGCGCCTCCAGATTGCGCTGCTCGGCCAGCAGGGGCGCCAGATCCGGCACTGCTTCACTATCCGGCCCTTTCAGCCCAGCCAGCTCCAGCCCGAGCCTCGCCAGCTCCTCCTCACCCAGGGTAATGAGTTGGCGCAGATTGCCCAACTCCAGTTGCAAACGCTGGCAGGTCGCTTGTTGCTGCTCGCGGCGCACACGGGCCTCGTCGACCGTCCGCTCGCTGCGGGTCAGCTGCTCCTGAGCGAGCTGCAACCCTTGTGTCAGGGGCTCCCCCTGTTCCTGCAACTCGGCAAGGCGCGCCTCATCGAGTTCCAGTTGTTCACTGGCGCTGGCCAGTCGCTCTGCCTCTTCGGCCTGCTCCTGATCGAGCCGGCTCAGCTCTTCGCCAAGCTGACCGAGCCGCTGCAACCGCTCCTGCCGCTGACCCTGTTGCAGGCTCCAGGCTTCGCGCAGTTGTTGCCATTTCTGCTCTTGCTCGCGCAAGGTTCGCTGCGACAACTCCTGCGCACTGGCAAGCTGGGCGCGCCGGGCATCGGCTGAGACAAGTTGCTCACTCAGCTGTGCCAGCCCCACGGCAACCCGCTCCTGCTCGGTATGCAACCGCTCACGCTCACCCAGCAGCGCCATGGTGCCGAGCGCCGCGCCTTGCCCCAGATCTGCCCAGTTTGGCCCCAGCCAGTCGCCAGCAGGAGTCAGTACCGACTCACCGGCCGCAAGGCTTGGCTGGCGGGCCAATGCGGCCTCCCGGCTCTCGACCAGCCAGATGGCATTGAGGAAGGCGGGAATATGCTCGCCGCCCAGTTGCGCCGCCAGCGTACCGGCAACCGCCGGTTGCGCCGGGCCAATCCAGAGCCCCTCTTGCGCCAGATCGCACTCGTCCGCCGGCGTTGCGGTGAGCCAGCGACCCAGCACTTTGTCGAGTGCCTGTGCCCATTCGGGAGCAACCTGCAGTCGGTCCGCCAGGGTCGCCCCTTCCATCTGCTCGCCGAGGATCTGATCCAGGGTCGCCAGCCGCGCCTCCAGCTCCCGTTGCAGGCTCAACTGCTGACCATGCTGCTGCTTGAGTTGTTCATGGGTGTCGACCGCCTGCGCCAGCTGCTCGGTCAGCTCACCATTGGCCGCCCGCGTCAGCTCCAGCTCACCACTCAGGGCATCGAGGGCCGGTTGCAGGTCATCGGCCTCAGCGCCGAGGGGTCCCGCGCGTTCATCTTCCAGTTTGAGGCGGGCCAGCCGGGTCTTGGCTTGCAGCTCCTGCAGGCCACCCAACCGGGTACGGGTCTGGTTGAGCTGCCCCTGCAACCCGGCCAACTGTTGTTGCCACTGCTGCTGGCGCAAGCGAGCCTGTTCCAGCTGCTCGCTGGCCTGCTGGCGGGCCTCCTGCTGCTCAGTGAGCAACTGCTCACACTGCTCCAGCCGGGCGCTCTCCTGCTCGGCGCGCAATACCCCTTCGGTCAGTTGATCCTGCTGGCTGGCAAGCTGCGCCTTGCGGGTGGCGATCCGCTCGCCCAGCGCCTCTGCACGGGCCTGCCAGTCGCGCCCCAGTTCACTCTGGTGCAGTTGCTGTTGTTCGAGGCGGGCGATGGCCTGCCCGCCGAGAAAAATCTGTTGCTGGCGGCTCGCCTGCTCGGCTTGCGCCTCTTGTCTGGAGACCGACAGAGTGACGTGGCGCCCCTCATCGGCGGTGCGCTTGGCATCGAGCGCCGCCAGCGCCTGCTCGGCCTGCGCCAGTTCGGTTTTGGCCTCGCCAAGGCGCGTCTCCAGCGCCCACAACTCGGAGCCAATCAGCTCGGCACGAGCAGCGCGCGAACGACTCTTGAGCTGTTTATAGCGCTCGGCCGTTTCGGCCTGGGCTTTGAGGTGGTCAAGGCGCGAACCCAGCTCGCCGCGAATATCGCCGAGGCGCTCCAGGTTCTCCTGGGTGTGGCGAATGCGCTGCTCGGTCTCGCGGCGCCGCTCCTTGTAGCGGGAGACCCCGGCGGCCTCTTCCATAAAGAGCTTGAGATCGGCCGGACGCGACTCCACCAGTCGGCTGACGGTGCCCTGTTCGATGATGGCGTAGCTGCGGGGGCCAAGACCGGTGCCGAGGAAGAGGTCGGTCACATCCTTGCGGCGGCACTTCTGGCCGTTGATCTGATAGTGGTTGGAGCCGTCGCGCAGCACTTCGCGGCGCACCGAGATCTCGGTAAAGCGGCCGAACTCGCCGGGCACCCGGTTATGGGGATTGTCGAACACCAGCTCGACCGAGGCGCGCCCGTGCGCACTGCGATTGATAGAGCCGTTGAAGATGACATCGGTCATGTTCTCACCGCGCAGATGGCGAGCGGAACTCTCCCCCAGCACCCAGCGCACCGCGTCGATGACGTTGGATTTGCCACAGCCATTGGGGCCCACCACGGCGGTCATGTCTGCCGACAGTTCGATGCGGGTCGGCTCGACGAACGACTTGAAGCCGGCGAGTTTGATCAGTTTCAGACGCATGGCGACCTGTATCAGTGGCTAAATAAAGAGGAGGCGGGCAGGTGACTTTACCAAATCCAGACCCGGCTTTGTTTGTAATATGCAGGCATCATCCCCATTCAATGCCCGATTTTCAGTCGCCACGGCACGAAATAAGGAATAGGCGGCGACTTTACCAAATCAAAGGCTTGTTTGTAATATGCTGGCAGTTCTCCCATGCATAGATGGAGCTCACATGAGCCAATCACCCCATATGGTCAAAGATTCAATCAGCGGTGCAGACTATTTCCTGCGCGGGTTTTCCCTCATTCGCCAGCCGGGCATCCGCACCTTTGTGCTGATCCCCCTGCTGGTCAACTTCGTGCTGTTTGCCGGGGCCTTCTATGCCCTGCTGCTGCAACTGGACGGCCTGTTCGCCTGGCTCCATCAGCAGATCCCCGCCTGGCTCGACTGGCTGGACTACCTGCTGTGGCCCATCGCCCTCATCACCATTCTGGTGGTCTTCTCCTTTATCTTCAGCTCGGTTGCCAACTGGGTAGCCGCCCCCTTCAACGGCCTGCTGGCGGAGAAGGTGGAGCAGATCCTCACCGGCCAGCCCGCCAATGACAGCGGTATGCTGGATATCGTCAAGGATGTGCCACGCACCTTCGGCCGCGAATGGACCAAGCTGAAGTATTACCTGCCCAAGGCCATCGGCTGCCTGATCCTGTTCCTGATCCCTGTGGTGGGCCAGACCCTGGCGCCTGTGCTCTGGTTCCTGTTCAGCGCCTGGATGATGGCGATCCAGTATGTGGATTATCCGTTCGACAACCACAAGATCGACTTCATCACCATGCGCGATGCCTTGAAGCAGCGCCGCGGCAAGTGTCTGAGCTTCGGCGCTTTGGTGACCCTCTTCTCCGCCATTCCGGTGGTGAACCTCTTCGTGATGCCGGTCGCCATCTGTGGTGCCACCGCCATGTGGGTCGATCACTACCGGCAGGAGCAGCTGGGGCGCTAACCCTTGAACATTGATTAGAAAAAGGCACCCGAAACGGTGCCTTTTTCGCATTTAGCATGAATTAAATTAATGCATGCACTCGATAGCTTGTCCCATATGACACGAGTTGGTAGGATTCTGGCCTTTCTCGTTCCCTGGGATATCTCATGTTACATGCACTCTTCTTGGTGGGCCTGGTGGCCGAAGGGATGACCGGCGCGCTGGCCGCTGGTCGGCGACGGATGGATCTGTTTGGTGTGGTGATCATCGCCTCGGCGACGGCCATCGGTGGTGGCACCATTCGCGATGTGCTGCTCGGCCACTATCCGCTGCTCTGGATTGAGCATCCGGAATATGTGCTGCTGGTTGCTGCAGCCGCGATGGCGGGTGTGGTCTCTGCCCCCCTGATGCGCTATCTCGGCAAGCTGTTCATGGCCCTTGATGCCCTGGGACTGGTGGTCTTCTCCATCTTCGGTGCAGCCCGGGCGCTGGATATGGGCCACGGCGCCGGTATTGCCTGCATCATGGCGGTGGTGACCGGGGTCTTTGGCGGTGTGCTGCGGGATCTGCTCTGCCAGCGCATTCCGCTGGTGTTTCGTCGCGAGCTCTATGCGGCCATTTCGCTGATCACCGCGGCGCTTTACTGTCTGGCGCTGGATCAGGGCTTGCCCACCAACTGGGCCGCGTTCGGTTCCATCGGGATCGGCTTTGTACTGCGGCTGCTGGCGGTACGTTTCAAGTGGGGACTGCCCACCTTCAACTACCAGTACGCGACCCACTGAGTACGCCAGCTTCTGGCGAAGCGGGTTGGATTACGAACAACAAAAAAAGCGCCCGAGTGGCGCTTTTTTCATGGACGTTCTGCGACTCAGTTAATCCCTTCCGAGCTGAAGAAGGTCGCCTTGTCGGCGATAAAGCGGATCTTGATGTTCTTCCCTTCTCCGCCCCAGAGGCAGCTGGTGGTGCCCAAGGCATCATCACAACGCTCCGCCTTGCCCAGAATGGTGCTGGCCTCGGCGTAACTCATCCCCATCTTCAACTGGTCGTAATTTTCACGGTTGAGCTTGCTGCAACCGGTCAACAACAGGGCGATCAGGCCGCCAATCACTATCTTTTTCATCGCTATCTCCTCTCTGGTGGGAAGAGCTTGGCAGCTTGCCATCCCCTTTACCAGCTGCGCACCGGGCCGGTATCGAGGTGAACGAAGTTATCACGGGGATAGTAACCAACCCCACCCACCTTGAGCTGGAGCGCCGCCTTGCGCAGATGGGCCAGCTGTACGCCGGGGATCCGCACATCCACCGCCTGTCCCAGGGTGTGGTAGCTGTGCTTGGCCACACCGCGGCTCTTGTGACGCTTCTGACGATTGGTCGCAGGGGCGCGATAGCCGGAGATCAGCTGGATTTCACTGCGCCGACCCAGCTTGTGCTGCAACAGAAACAGCTGATCAAACAGCTTCTTGTCGATGTTGAACACTTCGTTGCGCCGGTAATCGCGGAAGATGTGGTTGAGCTCGGCCAACCCGTCGCTCAGATAGTGGCCGTTCTCCCAATAGCTGGCGCGCACCCGCTCGCCGGTATTGAGATTGAAGAAACTGAGTTCACGCCCGGTGGTACTGCGGCTGGCCAGTGCAGGGAAGGAGATCAGCGAGCTGCCCAACAGGCAACCGGCTCCCAGCAACAGGCGACGTCGACTTATCTCTTGTTCCAGCATAAGGGGTTCGTCCATCGCAGATTCAAGCGAAAATAGTTGAATAAGATCACTGATTGAATGTGATACAGGCGCTTGAAACTACCCTCCGGCGGGGCGCCCTGTCAAACCTCAATCGCCCATAGAAAAGCCCGGCACAGGCCGGGCTTTTCACTCTGTGGCAGGGATCACAGCAGGCGGCTCTGGAAGCTGACCCGATCAAATCCGTAGATGTCGTTGCGCAGTTGCTGGCGACCATTTTCGTCGATCCAGCTGCTCCAGTAGACGGTAAAGACCGGGATCGGCGTGGTGAGCGGCAACCATTTGGTCTGGCTCTCCTTGAGGATATTGGCCACCTTGTCCGGCTGATAGCGGGAATCTGCCAGCAACAGCTCGGCCAGATCGTCCGCATGTTCCACCCGGATGCAGCCCGAACTGAAGGCGCGCGCCCCCTGCTCGAACAGCGCCTTGCGCGGGGTGGAGTGCAGATAGATGGCGTCATTGTTGGGCAGGTAGAACTTGTAGCGCCCCAGGGCATTGTGATCCCCCGGCTTTTGCCGCAGGCGATAGGGGAAACCGGCGGCCAGCGCCTGATGCCACCCCTCTTCGGTGAACTGGACCGGATTGCCCTCGCTGTCGATCACCTCGAACTGCTCGCGACTCAGATAGGCGGGATCGCGGCCCAGCTTGGGCAGGATGTCCTTGCTCAGGATGGAGCGCGGCACATGCCAGGAGGGATTGAGCACGATGGAGCGAATTTCACTGGCCAGAATGGGGGTGGCCCGCTGCTCCTTGCCGACGATAACCCGGCTGGTAAACACCTCGTTGCCGGACTCCACCACGCTCAGGCGGTAGTCGGGAATATTGACCAGCACGTAGCGGCCACCGGAGAGCTGATCCACCAGATCGCGACGCCACAGGTTGCGCAGCAGCAGGCTGGCGCGTACTTGCGGGCCGGTATTGAGCCAGGAGCGGGTCTGACGACCGATAATGCCGTCCGCGGTGAGACCATGACGACGCTGGAACTGCTTGATGGCCTGCTCGGTATCACCATCGTAAATCTGATCACCATGGCTCGGGGCGCTGTCGCCCAGCTCGTTGAGCATGGCGCGGATTTGGCCGAGCTCGGCGGCGCTCTCTCCGGCACGCAGGGTTGGCATATCGAGGGTCGGCCACTTGCTGGCCATCGGCATCGCCAGCAGCTTGTGCACTTTGGCCCGCACCGCCTCGTATTCTGCCACCTGGGGGCGCAGGGATTTCACCTGGGTGAGCAGGTCATCATCGCTGGGCTGGGTCACCACAGGGCGGTTCAAATCGAGCTTGAGAGTCTTCATCTGCTCGCGCGAGACCAGATCCATCCCCCGCCAGGCGTGCTGGAAACGGCTCAGCTTGGTAAAAATGTCGTCATAGATGGCGCCACGCTTGTCTGCAGGGGTGGCCTGCAGGCGCTTCCACAGCGTGAAAAAATCGGGATGCAGCTGGGCAAGCACAGCCTCTTGCAACTGCTGCTCCAGCTCGACACGGGCCTGTTCGGCCTGACGGCCCTGATACCAGTCGTGTCCGGTTTCACTGGCCGCCACCACAACTTGTGCTTCGGTCGCATGTACCGCGCCAGCAGGCAAACATCCCAGCCACACCAGATTGGCAAGGGCCAGCCAATACTTCATCCCCATGGGTACCTCAAAACGGTTTGTTCACTCTGTCGGGCCTGACAAGCAGACCCGATGCTCAGGCCGCTCATGATGCGTGAACGGCCAATACTTTGCTAGCGCCCGGGGGCATAACGCTGCCAGATAATGTCATACGCATCTGTCTCCTTGAACCGCGCCAACGCCTGATTGAATTGTTGCAAGAACTGCGGCGAAAAGCTGCGCTTGCCCAACATAAAGAAGCTCGGCGATTCAGATACCACCATGGGGTGACTGGTGAACAGACCGCTCATCCCCTCCTTGTTAAGAGCGCTGGGGGTAGCCAGCATGTCACCAAGGAAACCGTCGATCCGCCCGCGGGCCAGCTTCTCAAAATTTTGCTGGTCGCTCACCGCACTCACCTGTTTGGCATAGCGAGCGAGCAGCGACATCACTTCCTCACCATAGAAGTACTCTTTGGTAACGCCGAGGGAGTAACCACTGGCCAGCCAGCTCGTCAGATCCTGTTCGGGATAGTGGCTGCCCTTGCGGATCCACAGCAAGGTGCGACCCGGGTTGTAGGAGTCGGAAAACCAGGCATAACGAGCGCGCTCATCATTGATATTCGCCTCCATCGCCATGTCTATCTCGCCATGCTCCATTTCGTGCAGTACCCGCTTCCAGGGCAGCTCCACATAGTTGACCTTGCAGTGCATGGAAGTGAGCACAGCCGTCAGCACCTCGGCGGCATAACCGCGCACCTCTTGCGGTGAGTCGGCTTCGTAATAATGGTAGGGGGGCCAGTTATCGTAACCGACCTGAATGGGCTCGGGACACAGGGCCTTGGCCAAGGCCATTGGCGCCCATAATCCAAGCAGCAGACAGCAAGAGATCCACTTCATATGTCATCCTTGACGAATAGGTGAGTCATCATAAATCGCCCCCTGCAAAATGGCGATAGAGGCCAGATGACTATCGCATCCGCTAGAAAATGACGCAGCAAAGCGCTTCTATTTGCCAATTGCCCTGCCGGAGCGCCACTGGCAACCGGCGCCCCGCCAGACCTGTTTTACCGGGAAACAGCAACGTTTGGAACAGGGGTAAAAAGGGGTTAATATGTGACCAAATATTTTTTTGTGATCCACTATGCTTTTTTTGCAATTGGATTAGCATATGCGCGACATCGGCCTACCCATTCTGTCAGGCATAGAGAGTGATATGACGTACAAAAAGTTCGGTTTTTTGACTGCCATTCTGGCGTTAAGCGGTTTTTATCTTTACACCCTCTATCTGGCTGCTCACCCCAACGTGAGCCTGGCCTACAAACTCTATTATCTGGAAGGCAAAACCCGCTTCTGGGAACACAACTCCAGCATGACCTATCAGCCTGGTAACGAGCTCAATCTGACCAAGCCGAGCCGCTTTCTCTCCAGCGAAGGCTGGGCCAAGAAGCCGAGCGATGAAGGTACCCTGCTCAGCGGTCAGGGAGGTCTCTACTTTGTGCTGCCCAAGCAGGCAGCCAATCCGGATCAGCTTACCGTACAGGCTCGCATCAACAGCCCGGAAGCCGGTGCACTGTTGAAAGTGGCGCTGGGTCACGACTTCACCACCACGGTGAAACTGGCCAAGGCGGGTATCAACGAAATCCGTCTCAGTCTGCCCGGTGACTCGCTCACGGCAGATCCCAAGCGCCCCAATTTTCTGGCGCTCTCGGCACCGACCCCCATCAATGTGCAGTCGGTACGTTTGACCGTAGCCCAGTGATCCTTGCCCCGAATACCATTTTATAAAAACAACTATCCCAAATAAGGACGTTCTTATGTCGCATCCAGATTTTCGACTCTCTCTGGTCGTTCCCGTTTACAACGAGGAAGAGAGCATCGATGCCTTCATCAACGCGATAGACAACGAACTGGCCCCGCTGAAAGACCAGCTTGAAATTGTATTCGTCAACGATGGCAGCCGTGACCGCACCCGTGAAGTGGTCGAACAGGCCATCGCCCGTGACCCGCGCGTGACCCTGGTCAACCTGGCGCGTAACTTCGGTAAAGAGGCGGCCCTGACCGCCGGTCTGCATCAGGCCAAAGGGGATGCCATCGTGCCGATGGACGTGGATCTGCAAGACCCGCCCGCCCTGATCCTGGAATTCGTCAAACTGTGGCAGACCGGTGACTATGACACCGTCTACGGCATCCGCGTCGATCGCAGCGCCGATACCCCGATGAAACGCGTGACGGCCGGTGGCTTCTACCGCTTCTTCAACGCCCTCTCCACCAGCACCAAGCTGCCGGAGAACGCCGGTGACTTCCGCCTGATCGACCGTCGCGTGGTCGAGGCGATCAAGCTGCTGCCGGAGCGCAACCGCTTCATGAAGGGTCTGTTTGCCTGGGCCGGTTTCCGTGCCGTTGGCGTCCCCTACGAGCGCCCGGCCCGTCACGCCGGTGAAACCAAGTTCAACTACTGGAAACTGTGGAACTTCGCCCTCGACGGTCTGCTCAGCTTCTCCAGCTGGCCGCTGCGGGTCTGGAGCTATGTGGGTGTTGGCGTCTCCTTCGTCGCCTTCCTCTACATCCTCAAGATCGTGACCCAAGTGGTCTTCTTCGGCATCGACGTGCCCGGTTACGCCTCCCTGATGTCCGTAGTGCTGTTCCTCGGTGGTATCCAGCTGCTGTCGCTCGGCATCATCGGCGAATACATCGGCCGCATGTTCGTGGAAGTGAAACAGCGCCCGGTCTACCTCATTGAAGGGGTCTATGGCCAGTATGCCAAGCAGGATGCGGCCAAACCGCAGAGCGCTGACAACCACCCGCAAGAGCAGCAGGAGCAAGCGCCTCAATGATCTCCCGCGAGGAATTCTGGCGGCTGGTACGTTTCGGTTTTGTCGGCGGGGGGGCAACCCTCGTCGACCTTGGCACCTCCATCGCACTGTTTCATACCTGGCCCACCATCTCGGAGCACCTGGTTACCACGCTGGCTTTTGCCATCGCGTTCTGGTTCTCCTTCTTTGGTCACCGCTACATCACCTTCCAGAAGCAGGGAGCCGCCAGCAAGTTTCTGCTGGTCGCCCTCTTCTCGCTGGCGGTGCGTAACCTGATCCTGAGCGGCCTGCTGTTTGCGGGGCTCTCCGGTCTGCTGCCGGTGGTCATCGCCACCCTGACCGTTACCGTCCTCACTTACGTTCTCTCTCGCGTCTGGGTTTTTGCCTGATGAATGATATGACCAATACTGCCCCGCTAACCGGGGCTGCACTCCCCTATCGCCCGTCACTGCGCATCAGCGGCCGTGACTGGCTGATGATCATCGCCGCCTTCATGCTGAGTCGGATAGCGCTGTATGGCATGGGCTACTTCGGTGTCCAGCTCTATGGCTCCCCCGACATCGGCCCGCTGCAGGCCTATTGCCAGTTCGACTGCGTCTGGTTCCAGCGCATCATCGAGAACGGCTACGACCTCTACCCCCGCTGGCTGAGCAAGGGCAATGCGGCCAACTGGGCCTTTATGCCGCTCTATCCGATGGTCTCCGGTGCCATCTCCAACCTGTTCAATGTCGAGAGCCTGATCGGCCTCATCATTGTGGCCAACGCCTCCTTCTTCGCCAGCCTGCCGCTGATGCTGCTGGTGCTGCGTCAGCTCAAACTGGGTGACGATACCGCCCGCTTCGGCGTATGGCTGCTCGCCTTCTCCCCCTTCTCCGCCTACTTCGTCTCCGGCTATACCGAGTCGACCTTTATGGCGCTGATGCTGGGGATGTTCCTGTTCGCCTATCGGGAGCAGTGGCTGATGGTGGCTGTGCTGGGGGTCTGTATCTCCGCAACCCGCAACCTGGGGGTGATGATGGTCTTCCCGGTGCTGATCCTGGCGCTGCAGGCCTACGGCTGGCGGGAATTTTTCCGCTTTACCGAGTGCGCCTTCAAGGTGGTCTTCACCCTCTGGATGATCCCGTTTGGCCTGTTCGCCTACATGGTCTACCTCTATCATCTGACCGGCGATGCCTTTGCCTTCAAGCACATTCAGGTGGCGTGGGGTCGCTACATGGACAGCCCGCTGGACTGGTGGCTGAGCGGTTTCGAGCTGGGCGGCCGCAAGGCTTACCTCTCCATCATGGTGATCTTCGGCTGGTGCCTGAACGGCTACCTGTTCAGCCAGAAACGCTGGGCGGAAGCGACCCTGATGTTCATCTGCTGCACCATCCCGCTGATGACCGGCCTCAACGCCATGCCACGCTATATGTTCGGGCTCTACCCGACCCTGCTGGCCATCATTCTGCTGACCCATCGCTGGCCAGCCATCCGCCCGGCGGTGCTCTGCATCAGCGGCATGGTGGCCTCCTTCATCGCGGTGGCCTTCGTCAACTTCAAGTTCTTCACCGTCTGATGTGACGACAATGCCTGATACACCAAATGCCGGTCACCTGACCGGCATTTTTTATGGCCGCTATTTTTATCGACAGAGATTCCCACCACCTCCCTGTCACACTTTCCTCGGCTTGAAAACGTAACCATTTGAACTGATGTCACAAATCGGCATTTTGCCGATCCAAGGCGCGCTTTGCTGCTCCTAGAATGGGCCCTTGTCCGAACTGCCCTGCTCAAGGAATGGCTTATGCGTCGTGCTCATTACTTATCCCCTCTCTGGCTCGCCCTGCTGGCCGCCCCTCTGTTCACCCAACAGGCGATGGCCGCCCCCGAAGTTCGCCTCTATGTGGATGGTCAACCGGTAGCGGCCCCGATCGCGCTGGACAAGGGCACGGTGGAGCTGACCCATCCCCTTGCCAAGGGGAGCCACCAGATCCGCATCAGCGACGCAGGCAACAGTTGCGGCACCAGCTTTGGCCCGAGCGAGAGCAAGCCGCTTCCCTTCGGCACCGCCCAGCCCATGGACAAATGCAGCAAGGATCACAGCTTTACCCTGCGGGTGATGTTGGCCGGGGAGTATCAGTTCACCTTCAACCCGGATACCCCCAGCCTCAAGGTGCTGCGGGCGACCAAGAAGAGCGAGTTCAAACGCCAGCCGCCAGAGGAGCCCTGCATCAGCTGGGATGGCGGCCCGGTCACTGTGTCGCTCAAAGGGGTCTGGCCCGACGGCACCCGACTGAGGGATGCCTACTCGAAACAGGAGGCGGTGGTCAAACAGGGCAAGCTGACCCTGACCCCGAGCAAAGAGAGCGGCGGCCTGCTGCTGCTCGAGGCGGTCAAGGCGGCCAAGCCAGCACCGTTCAGCTGGGATCAGGCGAGCGTCTATTTCCTGCTGACCGATCGCTTCCACAACGGCGACCCGGCCAACGACCACAGCTTCGGCCGCCAGAAGGATGGTCAGGATGAGGTAGCCACTTGGCATGGCGGTGACTTCAAGGGGCTGACCGAGAAGCTCGACTACATCAAGAGCCTCGGCATGAACGCCATCTGGATCACCCCCATGGTGGAGCAGGTTCACGGCTTCATTGGTGGCGGCGAGCAGGGCAATTTTCCTTTCTACGCCTACCACGGCTACTGGGCGCTCGACTTCACCAAGATTGACCCCAACTACGGCGATGAAGAGAGCCTGAAAACCCTGGTGGACGAGGCCCACAAGCGCGGCATGCGGATCATCCTCGACGTGGTGATGAACCACGCCGGTTACGCCACCCTCGCCGATCTGCAAGATCTGTGGCTCACCGATCTCACCCAGAACACAGCCAAGCTGCCGACCGTCTGGAACCAGTGGCGCCCGAGCGGCGGCCTTAACTGGCATGGCTACAACCAGTTCATCGACTATCGATCACCCGCGTGGAACAAGTGGTGGAGTGGTGACTGGGTGCGCGCCGGTCTGCCCGGCTACCCGCAGCCAGGCACCGACGATGTCACCGGCTCGGTGGCGGGGCTGCCGGACTTTCTGACCGAATCGGCCAAACCGGTAGGGCTGCCGCCGTTGCTGGCGGCGAAAAAAGATACCCTCGCCAAGGCGCTGCCCGACGCTACCGTGAGTGACTATCTCATCGCCTGGCACACCGACTGGGTGCGCCGCTTTGGTATCGACGGCTTCCGCGCCGACACAGTCAAGCATCTGGAGCCCGAAGTGTGGGCCAAGCTCAAGCAGGCGGGCACCGCTGCGCTCAAGGAGTGGAAGACCAACAACCCGGGCAAGGCCCTCGACGCTCTGCCCTTCTACATGGTGGGCGAGGTGTGGGATCACGGGGTGGCCAAGGATTTCTGGTATCAGAACGGTTTCGATTCCCTGATCAACTTCGACTATCAGCGCGAGTTCGCACTGTCACAGGCCCAGTGCATGGCCAGCGCCGAGCCCACCTATGCCAGCTACGCCAGCCGTATCAATCAGGATCCCGAGTTCAACGTGCTGAGCTACATCAGCTCCCACGACACCAAGCTGTTCTTTGGCGACTATCAGGATGTGCCGCTACAGCGCCGGGTCGCCAACAGCTTTATGCTGCTGCCAGGCGGCATCCAGCTCTACTACGGCGACGAGTCCGGCCGCGGGCTGGCCAAGGATGGCGGGGTGTTCGATCAAGGCTTGCGCTCGGATATGAACTGGCAGGAGCTGGCCAGCGGAGACAAGGCTGAGCTGGTCAAGCACTGGCAGCAACTGGGCCAGTTCCGCGCCGCCCATCCGGCCATTGCGGCAGGCAGCCACCAGAAACTCTCGGATGCACCCTACGCCTTCGTACGGGAGAAGGGGGATGACAAGGTGGTGGTGGTCTTTGCCGGTCGGCAGAAGTAACTCTTGAGCCACATTGACCAGCAGCAGAGAGGGGAGCCACTGGCTCCCCTCTCTCGTTTATCTATCTACCAAGGCTCACTGTGACAGGCGCGCCGCCACCGGCCACTGCAACCGCGCCTTGAGCAGGGTCTCCTGCCACAGAGGCCAAGAGAGCAGCGCCTGCTGATAGGCTCCGGCCTGACCGGGCAACAGGATGCCGTAGCTGGCCAGCCGATAGGCCATCACCACATAGAAGGCATCGACAATGCCCGCCTCGCCAAAGTAGAAGGGGCCCCGCGCCTGCGACCAGATCTCCTGCAAACGGGCCAGCTCACCGACCGCCTCCACCGGGGGATCGATACGGGTTGGCGCCCCAAGAAAGAAGGGGAGCAGAGAACGGATCTGCCGAAATCCCGCGTGTAGCTCGGCGCAGAGACTGCGAGCCTGCGCCCGCTCGGCCAGCGAAACGGAATAGAGCTGGCGGTCGGGACAGAGCTCGTGAACATATTCGGCGATGGCCAGCGAGTCGTGAACCCGCACGCCATCGTGTTCGAGCCAGGGCACCAGACCGGCCGGTGCCAGCCGCTTGAGCCGCGCCAGCGACTTGGCATCCTCCAGATCGAACACCTGCTCCTGCCACGTCAGCCCGCTCATGGCGAGCACCAGTGCCGCCCGCATCGCCCAGGTGGAGCCGGTGCCCACCGCCAATACCAAGGATCCCATCTGTTGCCTCCTGCATGAGTTGCCTGCGACCGGCCTGTCTGCCCTTGATGGCAAAACATCCGATGGTCGCTTCACATTTGCGCACCGGCGGGTTTGACCCTCTTGGTGAGCGATGCTAGTTTGATTTTTCAAAACAATCAGTTAGCAACAATGTGAGCCATTAACCGAAATATGGACAGCCAATTTACCATCGTCATCGCAGATGACCACCCCCTGTTTCGGGGCGCCCTTTACCAAGCGGTGCACATGGCCATCAACGACGCTCAATTGCTGGAAGCGGACTCCATCGACAGCCTGACCAGCCTGCTCGGCGAGCACCCCGAGGTCGACCTGTTGCTGCTCGATCTCAAGATGCCCGGAGCCAATGGCTTCGAGGGGCTGGCCCACCTGCGCGGCCAGTATCCCGACCTGCCCATCGTGGTGGTCTCCGCCTCGGAAGATGCGGCCATCATCCAACAGGTGTTGCGCCTTGGCGCACTCGGCTTCATCCCCAAATCGGCGCCAATGAAGGAGCTGGTCAACGCCCTCAATACGGTGATCGGGGGGGATAACTGGGTGCCGGAAGGCATCTCGCTTCATCCCGAATCGGAAGACGGCCCCGATTTCGCCAGCAAGCTGGCCAGCCTCACCCCCCAGCAGTACAAGGTGCTGATCATGCTGCGCGATGGCAGCCTGAACAAACAGATCGCCTGGGAGCTCAACGTCTCAGAGGCCACCATCAAGGCCCATATCACCGCCATCTTCAGAAAACTGGGGGTCAAGAACCGCACTCAGGCGGTTATCGCCCTGCAACAGCTCGATATCAAGGAAAGCTGAACCCCGCGCGCTGTGACACGCGCGAGACGACATAGCCAGCCATGCTGGCTATTTGTTGCTCGACAATTAGCACGATCGTACTTTATGCTGCCAGCGCCAACGAGGAGAGAGTGATGAGCAAGGGGCGCCTGACCCGGGAAACCATTTTGCAGACTGCCTTTGAGCAGGCGAGCCAGCAAGGGCTGGAGAGCCTGACCATCGGCTCACTGGCCAGCGCCTGCGAGATGTCCAAAAGCGGCCTGTTTGCCCACTTTCAATCCCGCGACAATCTGCAGATCGCCGTGCTGGAGTACGCCGCCGAAGTGTTTCGGCTGCGGGTGATCCAGCCGGTACGCCAGCAGGAGTACCAGAGCCAGCACGACAAGCTGATCGCCCTGCTGCGCGCCTGGCAGGCGTGGAACCACTGCTTTGCCGGACGCTGCATGTTCCTCGACGCTTGGACCTCGGCACAGGATGGCCATGAGCAAGATAGCCCTGTGCAGCAAGCCGCCCGACAACTGGTGCGCTTCTGGCTCGATTATCTGGCCCGTCAGGTGGTGCAGGGTCAAGCCGCAGGCGAGTGGCGACGGGAGATGGATCCCTGGCGCGCCGTTTACCGCCTCTATGGCCTCTATCTGGCGGATCAGGTGTTCAACGATCTCGAACTGTGTCAGGATCCGGCCCGCCACTTCTGGCCCGAAGTGGACGCTCTGCTGAGCAGCTGGCGCTGATGTTTTGGCATCCGTTCAACACGAACTTTTAAAAACCGACAAAAAAGCACGACCGTTCGCACATAAAAACTACAGGATGACCATGAGCAGCAAGATCTACTTCAACACCCGCCGCTTCAGCCCGAGCAAATGGCTGCTGGGGATCGGCACCCGGTTGCACCACAGACTCGCCCCCAGCCATGCCAAGCGCACCGCCAGCAAGTTGTTGCTCACCCCCCAGCGCAACCAGCGGAATGGCCACGAGCCAGCGGGCCTGGTGAAGCAGGCCGTCCATACCAGCGAAGGGGTATTGATGAGCTATCGGCTCGGTCAGGGGCCGCTGTGGCTACTGATGCACGGCTGGTCCGGCAGCGCCAGCCAGTTCTATCCGCTGATGAGCCATATCGCCGCGCAGGGTTTCACCGCCATTGCCTACGATCATCCGGCCCACGGCCAGAGCGCAGGCAATACTGGCCACCTGCCCCGTTTCGTGCGCGCCTTCGACGAGCTGGCGACCAAGCTGGCCAGCGAAGTAGGCCCGCTGCACGGGATCATCGCCCACAGCATGGGGGGCGCCGTCACCCTCTCCAGCCGTCAGCCGGGTATCGATACCCTGCCGCTGCTGTTGATTTCACCGGTACTCGACTATGTGCCCCAGCTCTACGGCATGGTGGCGCGCTCCGGCTACTCCATCCGGCTGTTCGATGCGGTGGTCAAGGAGATTGAGCAAGAGTACCAGCATCCCTTGAGCACGGTCGATCCGCTGGGTCGCCTAGCCAGTCGCAGCGGCGCGGCGATAATCGTGCATGACGAGGAGGACAGATTTGCCCCACACGGCGATTCCTTGCGGGCCAGTCAGGATGGTCATACCCGGCTGGTGAGCACCCGGGGACTGGGCCATGGTCGCATCCTCGCCAGCGCCCCGGTATTCGCCGCCTTCGATCAGCTGGCTCGGCCGGAAAATCCTCACCGGGCTCTTTGACCGGGGCCATGAAAAAAACGGGCCAGCGCCCGTTTTTATATTTGATACAGCGCCTTATAGTTAATTTGTCAGTGGGAACATTCTTGTCAGGACACAATAAGGCGCCAGCATATGGCCAGACCCAATACAGCGTTGTTGCTCACCGGTGGCGGTGCTCGCGCCGCCTATCAGGTCGGCGCCCTCAAGGCGATTGCGGAGCTCTACCCGCGCAATCTCGGCATCCCTTTTCCCATCCTGTGTGGCACTTCGGCGGGGGCCATCAATGTCACTGCGCTGGCCTGCTACGCCTCCTGCTTCCATCTGGGGGTGCGCAAGCTGGAGTGGGTATGGCGCCGCTTCGAGACTCACCACATCTTCGATTTTCACCCCGGCCGACTACTGTGGCGGCTGATGTACGAAGGGTCGGCGGGGCTGATCAATCCCCACACCAACCACGCCTTTCACCTCTTTGACAACGCGCCGCTGCACCGCCTGCTGGATCAACTCATCGACTATCACCGCATCGATGACAACATCCTCTACGGCAGTCTGGAGGCGCTGGCCATCACGGCGTCGGATTACGATGACGGTCTCTCCACCACCTTCTTTCAGGGGCGGGCCGACCACCATCCGTGGGAGCGGGCCAGACGGCGCGGGGTACGCACCGTGCTTACATCTGAGCATCTGCTCGCCTCCTCGGCGCTCCCCTTCGTCTTTCCGGCCACCCGGATCGGCGAGAAGTTCTACGGCGACGGATCCATCCACCAGCTGAGCCCGCTCAGCCCCGCCATCCATCTGGGTGCGGAGCGGATCCTGCTGATCACCCTGGATCCGCCGGCGCACTCGGCGCCGACCCATCATCACGGCCATCTCACCAGCTCCAATATCGCCAGCCATCTGCTCGATACGGTCTTTACCGACACCCTCAACTCCGATCTGGAGCGGCTATGGCGCATCAACCAGACTCTGGATCTTATCCCTGAGCGGGAGCGCAATCGCCTCAAGCTGAAACGGGTGGAGACCTGCGTGCTAAAACCGAGTCAGGATCTCGACACCATCGCACTGGCCTACCTGCGCAAACTACCGCTAAAGTTGCGCCGCCTGTTGCGGGTGCTGGGCGTGAAGGGGGATGAGACCAGCAGTCTGGCCAGCTTTTTGATGTTCTATCCGGGTTATTGTCAGCAGCTGATCAAGCTGGGCTATCAGGACACCCTGAGGGAGCGGGAGCGGGTCGTCGCCTTCCTCGATATCGAAGGGCTACCAAAAGAGCGGGAATAAAGGGCGCGGCCGATGAGTACGAGGGTACTCAGCGCCCCTCCAGCAAACGCTGCTCCGCCTGCTCCATCGCCACCACGGTACCAAACAGGATCAGCCGGTCACCAGCCGCCAGCACCAGCTCGGGTCTGGGCTCCAGACTCTGATCGCCGCGCTGCACCTCCTTGATCCGCACCTCATCAAGTGGCAGCTCGCGCACTTCACGGCCTACCGCCCACGCCTGATCGTGCAGCAAAAGCGGATGGAGGCGTTCGAGCAGCTGATCCGCCTCCAGATTGCTGGCGCTTTGATCCCCCCAGTAGAAGCCGTGCAGGAAGCGATACTGGCTGCTGCGCTCCAGCTCCATCCGGCGGATCACCCGACCGATGGGGATATCGCAATTGAGCAGCAGGTGAGAGACCAGCATCAGGGCCCCCTCCTGGGATTCGGGGATCACCTCGAAGGCCCCCGCCTGCTTGTACTGCTCCAGAAAGCTGTCATCCCGGGTGCGCACCAGCACCTTGAGATCCCCCGCCAGTTCGCGGATCAGCGCCAGCATCGCCTCCACCCGCTTGCGGTCATCGAAGGTGATGATCACCAGCCGTGCCCGCAGCAGACCGGCGGCCAGTAGAATATCGCGGCGGCTGGCATCGCCGAAGGCCACCTGCTCCCCCGCCAGCTTGGCCTCGCTCACCCGCTCGGGGTCAAGATCGAGGGCCAGAAAGGGGATCTCCTCGATCTTGAGAAAGCGGGCACAGGTCTGCCCGGCCCGGCCAAACCCGGCGATGATGACATGCTGGTTTTTGCTCAGGCCCGACTGTGCCACCTCGGAGCGGGTCAGCAGCGCCGGATCGGTGAGGCTGCGGGCCAGCGAATGGGCCTGGGTCACCAGCCAGGGGGTCATGGCGATGGAGATGATGCCGATGCCGATCAGCAGGGAGACCAGTTGCTGATCCAGCAAGCCGTGGTGCAGCGCCAGTGCCAGCAACACAAAGCCAAACTCTCCCACCTGACTCAGCATGATACCGGCGGCCATGCTGTCGCGCTTGCGCTCCCCCATCAGCCGCCCGGCCAGCAGCACCAGCAGGGATTTGCACAGCACCAGCAACACCACGCAGATCAGCACCTGCCACCATGCCCGCGCCACCAGCTCCCAATCCATGGCCATGCCGATGGTGATAAAGAAGAGCCCCATCAGCACATCTCGAAAGGGCTTGATGTCTACCTCAAGCTGATGACGGTAGTGGGACTCCCCCAGCATCATCCCCGCCAGAAACGCCCCCAGCGCCATCGACAGCCCCAGCGAATGGGTCATGTAGGCGGCCAGCAGCGCCACCAGCAGGGCGCTCAGCACAAACAGCTCGTCGGAGCGGGCCCGCGCCACCTCGTGAAACAGCAGCGGCAGCAACCACTTGCCCACCGCCAGCAGAGTGAAGAGAGCAAACAGCCCCTTGAGGGTGGCCCAGACGATCTCGGCGGCCAGGGCGCTCCCCTGCACTTCCGGCTGGGCGAGGATAGGGATCATCACCAGCAGGGGCACCACCGCCAGATCCTGAAACAGCAGCACGCTCACCCCCAGCTGGGCGCGGCGGGTATGGAGCTGCTTCTGCTCGCCGAGCTGCTTGATCACCACAGCCGTCGAGGAGAGTGCCAACG
>NZ_QAJD01000079.1:0-5497 GCF_003061465.1 Aeromonas sp. HMWF017 | reverse complement strand
GTGTAGTTGCGAACGTGCCCCATGTGTAGTCGACCAGACGGATAGGGGAACATGGACAGGCAGTAGAACTTCTCCTTGTCTACCTTCTCCACGGCCTTGAAGGTTTTCTTGGCATCCCAGTGCTTTTGCACTGCTGGTTCGATTGATTGGGGAACGTATTGCTCTTGCATTGGTGACATCCGGATCTGTGAAATGAATAGATAAATCAGCTGGGAAATCGCAATAGAATACCCATATCCTGCGGCGGCAACAACCGCCAGCGTCCCTTGGGCCTTAAGCCGGGCCAGATCAGGGTTTAGTAGAGGAGTTAGAGCCATGGACAAACGTCAAAAAGGGTACGAAGCCTTCATTGCCGAGCTGCAAAAACAGTGGCAAGAGACTGAAGAGTTCCAGGGGGAGCGCCTCAACCGGATGATTGCCAAGGTGCAGGCCTATCTGGAGGCTGCCAGCGACCTGACTCAGGACGAACTGGCGCTCATCGCCGAGTACGTGAAGCGGGATCTGGGCAACTATGACGAGGGGCGCCATGACGATAGTGCGCAGGTGGAAGAGTCTGCCTTTATGCTGGCCCTGAAAGACACCGCCTGGTCTTGGCTGGCGGATGTGACCGACCGCGCCCAGGTGGAGTGGCGGGAACTGGCCGACGAGCTGGAGCACAAGGGTGTTTACGAAGCGGGTGACTGGGTAGGGCTTGGGGTCATGGTGTGCGACCAGTGTGGCTGGCGCCATACCGTGCTGCATCCCCAACAGCTCGATACCTGCCCCGAATGCGGTTGCGCCGAGTATCACCGCGAGCCGCTCTCGCCCTGAGTCATGCCATCAAGGCGGAAGAGACAACGAGCAAAAAGGCGCCATCAGGCGCCTTTTTCTTACTTGCAGGTTTCGTCGAGGCGTTTACTTGCCCGCGACGGAGAGGCCGCCAAAACGGATAAGCGGGGCGTAGAAGCCCTTGCCGTCGTTGTGGTGCAAGGTGTCACCGACCGCTTCCAGCTCACCCAGCAGGCGGTAGAAGTTGCCCGCTACCGTGATGCCGCGCACCGGCTGCAGTCGCACCCCATCGCGACAGAGGAAGCCCGACGCGCCAAAGGAGAAGTCGCCGCTCACCGCATCGGCACCCGAATGAAGGCCATCCAGCTTGACCAGCTCCAGATAGTCGCCGCTCTGCACCTCCGCTTCGCTATGGGGGCCCGCGCCGAACACCAGATGGCGAGCGGTCACATCGAGGGCGCTACGGGCACCGCGGGCGGCCGAGCCGTTGCTGGCGACGCCAAAGTGGCGGGCGGTGGCGCTGTTGTGGAGCAGGGTTTTCAGCTCCCCTTCGCCAATCAGCAGCAGATCCGAGCTGGCCGCCCCCTCGCCATCAAACGCCTTGATGTTCATGCCGCCCGGCATATAGACCCGGCTTTCCAGAGTAAGCCAGCGTGATGCTACGCTCTGGCCGACCTTGCTGCGCCAGGGGTTGATCCCTTGTTGGGCCCACTTGCCCGACAGCACACCCTGAAAGCAGCCGAACAGGCTGGCGAAGCAGTTGGTGCTGAAGATGACGCTGTAGCGACCGCTCGGCACCGCTTCACCGGGCAGCAGACCATCGGCGATGGCGTAGATCTGCTCGATCAGGGCCTGACTATCCAGCTCGGCGAAGCGACGGCCATACTGCCCCTGCGAGTGCATCGACTGGCGGCCATCCCGCTCCACCAGCGCCGAGGTGTAGCAGCCGACGCTGAACTCGCCGTGCTGGCAGAGGGTGCCCTGGCTGTTGGCGAGCCAGAGCTGGCTCTCCCCTTCAAAGAAGCTGTTGTAGGGGGCGCCGCTCACATCGGGCATGGCCAGCATGTCAGACTCCAGGCGCAGGGCCAGAGCGATCTTCTCCTCAACCGCCGTGGTATCGGGCTGGTTGATCTCGGCGCAATCTGTGGTGATCCGGCTATTGGCCACCGGGATGCGCTGATCCGGGTCAACCTTGGCAAAGCGGCTGGCATCGAGCGCATCCTGCAGCATGGCATCCAGCGCCAGCTCATCGAGGGATTCCGAGTAGGCGATGCCGACCCGACCCTCTTTTATCAGGCGAATACCGAGCTGCTGGCTGCTGGTGACCTTGTATTCACCCAGCTCGCCCTTGTCTGCCTTGAGGGAGAAGGCCTTCTCCTGATTGGCGATGATGTCTGCCTCGGCGTTGAGGTCGGCCACCTTGTCGAGCAGGCGGGTGAGCAGTTGGTTCATGTCGAGCTGGCTCATCAGGCGTTCCCTCCCACCAGAATATTGTCCACTTTCAGCGCCGGCTGGCCCACCGAAGTGGGGACCGAGCCCGAGGCCGAGCCGCACATACCGGCGGCCAGCGCCAGATTGCTGCCCACCATGGAGATCTCTTTCAGCACCTGCGGGCCGGTACCGATCAGGGTGGCCGACTTGAGCGGTTTGGTTATTTTGCCGTGCTCGATGAGGTAGGCCTCTTGCACATTGAAGTTGAATTCACCGGTGCCGGGCTGTACCGAGCCGCCCCCCATCTTCTTGGCGTAGATGCCATGTTCGACGGTGGCCAGCATATCGTCGAGGCTATGGTTGCCCGGTTCGATATAGGTGTTGCGCATGCGCGAGGTGGGGGCGTACTTGTAGGATTCGCGCCGACCCGAGCCGGTGCGGGCATAGCCCGTTTTGAGGGCGCCCATTCTGTCCACCAGAAAACCGGTCAGCACGCCGTCCTTGATGAGCTGGGTATGCTGTGTCGCCATCCCCTCGTCATCGACGTTGATTGAGCCCCAGACGTTGCCTTGCAGCCCTTCGTCCACCGCATTGACCACGGGATTGGCGATGAGCTGGCCCATCTTGTCGTGGAACACCGAGGCCTTTTTGGCTACCGAGGTAGTCTCCAGCAGGTGGCCGCACGCCTCGTGGAAGATGACGCCGCCAAAGCCGTTCTCCATGATGACCGGCAGGGTGCCGCTCGGGCAGGGGGCCGCCCCCAGTTTCACCAGTGCCTGACGGGTGGCGGTGAGGGCCAGCTCGCGCGGATCGATGCGCTCGGCATGCTCCCACCCCATCAGGGCGCCCGGTGCCTCATAGCCGACGCTCTGCTCGCTCCCTTCCCGGGCGATGGTCTGGGCCATGATGCGGTTGTAGTGGCGGCGATCGGCGACTTGCAACCCTTCGCTGTTGAAGATCTCCACCTCCTGCTCCCAGCCCAGCACGTTGCCGGAGAACTGGCTCACCTTGTCGCTCTCGGCACGGGCCGCCGCATCCATGGCGTGCAGATAGGCGATCTTCTGCTCCAGCAGCTTGTCTGCCGACAGGGGCAGGGCCACCGGGTTGCGATCGGTCAGGCGGGTGAAATCGAAGGCGGTGGCGGTCACCACGGGGTCGCGGCGGTCTTTGGCCGCCAGCAGGGTGACGATGCGCAGCAGCTCGTCGCGGCTGGCCAGATTGGTGTAGCCGTAGAGCACCTTGTGGCCGTAACAGAGGCGCACGCCGATGCCGAAATCGAGGCCACCGCTGATGTTCTCTATCTGGCTGGAGAGCAGGCTGAGCTGGCTGCGGCGCTTGCGCTCGACAAACAGCTCGGCGAAATCGGCACCCAGCGCCAGCGCGTGATCGAGCACGTCACGGGCAATGGCGGGGGCCAACAGGGAGAATGGAGTCATAGAATATCCTTTTCTGGTCTGTCCGTTTGCTTCCGACATCCGGCTCTGATTGTTATGGGATGTCGAGTCCATTGTTGCAGACCAGCACAAAAAAGTCGCTATAGCGTCACGCGATGATACCGATTGAGAAAATCGGTGCGATAACTGCGCCCGGGCGGCCACATCAGCGGGTGAGTGGCCACCTTGGGAGAAGGGGTAAAGATCAGAGCAGGGCGTGGATTTCGCTCAGGATCTGCTCGACCCACTGCTCGATGCGCGGATCGGTCTGGTCATATTGATTGGCATCGTCCAGCGCCAGCCCGACGAAGTGACGGCCATCGTCGATCAGTGCCTTGGAGGCATCGAATTCGTACCCTTCGTTGGGCCAGTAGCCCACCAGCTTGACCCCTTTGGGCACCAGCTGATCGTGCAGCATGCCGAGGGCATCCTGGAACCATTCGCCATAACCGAGCTGATCGCCGAGACCAAATAGGGCCACGATGCGTCCCTCCAGATGGAGATCGCCGATATCTTCCCAGCGGGACTCCCAGTCCTCCTGCAGCTCGCCGAAATCCCAGGTAGAGATGCCGAGGATCAGGATCTCGTAATCCTCCATCCGGCGCAGGGAGACATCCTTGATATTGTGAATATCCACCAGCTCGGGGCCGATGAGGGCGCGGATCTTCTCGGCAGCCATCTCGGTGTAACAGGTGGTGGAACCGTAAAACAGACCAATCTTCATCGCTCTTCTCTCTGTTGGCGCTTTCTCGCTTGCTTTTGGCGCCTTCTCGCTTGCTCGTGTGGACGACGCCATGTGGGCAACACGATGGGTAACGTAAGGGGAGGGGGCCAGTCTAGCAGATTGCCATTCGACCTTCACCGCCCGACAAGGGGCCTGGCAAAAGTGGCTTATCTTTCCAATGAAAGTGCCTTGTCTTTCCAAGGAGTTGGCGCGTTACAATGGGCCATCGATCCCCTGATTGCAGCGCACCATGAGCAAGCCCGACCTCCATCCCCTGATTGAACCCTTCCTCGACGCCCTCTGGCTGGAGCGGGGATTGTCTGACAACACGGTCAGCTCCTATCGCAGCGATCTGGAGAAGTTCTCCCTCTGGCTCGATGAGCAGGGGAGCTCGCTGCTGCTGGCGGGGATGGACGAGATCCAGCACTACCTTGCCTGGCGGGTCGATCACCAGTTTGCGGCGAGCAGCACCGCCCGCTTCCTGTCTGCCCTGCGCCGCTTTTACCAGTATCTCAACCGCGAGAAGCTGCGCAGCGATGATCCGACCGTGCTGCTGGAGGGGCCCAAGCTGCCGAAAAAACTCCCCTCCGATTTAAGCGAAGCGGAAGTGGATGCCCTGCTGAGTGCGCCGCTGGTGGATGACCCGCTGGAGCTGCGGGACAAGGCGATGCTGGAGCTGCTCTACGCTACCGGGCTGCGGGTTTCCGAGCTGGTGGGGCTCACCGCCGAGCATGTCAGCCTGCGTCAGGGGCTGGTGCGGGTGGTAGGCAAGGGCAACAAGGAGCGGCTGGTGCCGATGGGCGAGGAGGCGATGCACTGGCTGGAGCGTTACTACCGGGAGGCTCGCACCCTGCTGCTGGGGGGCACCAGTTCGGACGTGGTGTTTCCCTCCAAGCAGGCCCGTATGATGACCCGCCAGACCTTCTGGCACCGCATCAAGCTCTACGCACAGCGGGCCGGGATTAACGGCGAGCTCTCCCCCCATACCTTGCGCCACGCCTTTGCCACCCATCTGCTCAACCACGGCGCCGACTTGCGGGTGGTGCAGATGCTGCTGGGCCATGCGGATCTCTCCACCACCCAGATCTACACCCATGTGGCCAACGAGCGACTCAAGGCGCTGCACGGTGAGCACCACCCC
>NZ_QAJD01000078.1:0-1984 GCF_003061465.1 Aeromonas sp. HMWF017 | reverse complement strand
GGCGATCTTGTCGAACTGATCCGCCACCGCCTGGGTCCGGCTCATCGCGGCGGCATCCGGCAGCATGACGGCGGAGATGAGGTAGCCCTGATCTTCGTTCGGTACCAGTTCGCCCGGCACTTTCAGGAAGAGGCCGTAGATGGAGAGGATCAGCACGGCGATAATGGCAAAGGCGACCCCCACCCGACGGTTGAGGAAGGCCACACCCCGCACATAGCCGCGGGTCAGCTGGTCAAATTTTTCGTTGAACCAGACGAAGAAGCGGGCCGGTTTGTGGTGTCCCTCTTTCAGCAACACGGCACAGAGGGCCGGAGAGAGAGTCAGTGCCACCAGACCGGAGATGGCGACCGAGACCGCGACCGTGATGGCGAACTGCTTGTACATCACCCCTGTCATGCCGCCCATAAAGGCGACCGGCAGGAACACGGCGCAGAGCACCAGCACGATGGCGACCACCGGACCGGAGACCTCCTGCATGGCGAGGATGGCAGCCTCTTTGGCGGAGCACTTCTTCTCGCTCATGATCCGCTCGACGTTTTCGAGCACCACGATGGCGTCATCCACCACGATACCGATGGCGAGCACCATGCCGAACAGGGTCAGCAGGTTGATGGAGAAACCGAGCACCAGCATGCCGGCGAAGGTCCCGATGAGCGACACCGGCACCGCGATACAGGGGATCAGGGTGGCGCGGAAGTTTTGCAGGAACAGATAGACCACCACGAACACCAGTACGATCGCCTCGAACAGGGTGTGTACCACCTCTTCGATGGAGATCTTCACGAACTCGGTGGTGTCGTAGGGGATCTGGTACTCGATATCCTGCGGGAAGCGCTCCTTGAGTCGCTCCATGGTGGCGTGTACCGCATCGGCAACCGCGACGGCGTTGGCGCCCGGTTGCAGATAGGTGGCGATACCGATGGCCGGTTTGCCGTTGGCGCGGGCCACTAGATCATAATCCTTGCCCCCCAGCTCGACCCGGGCGACATCGCGGACCCGGATCTTGGAGCCATCGGGCATGGAGCGGACGATGATGTTCTGGAACTCCTTCACATCCTCAAGGCGCCCCTTGGTCTGCACCGTGTAGGTGAAGTCGATGGGGGCCGTGGTGGGCTGGGCACCGATCTTGCCTGCCGCGAACTGGGTGTTCTGCTCGCGAATGGCGCCAATCACGTCGCTCGGGGTGAGCTCGAGCTGGGCCAGTCGATCCGGCCGCAGCCAGATACGCATCGCATAGTCGGTACCGCCAAACAAGGTGGTATCACCGATGCCGGGAATCCGCTTGAGCTCGTCGATGATGTTGAGCAGGGCGTAGTTCGACAGATAGGTGGTATCAAACGAGCCGTTCGGCGACTGGAGGGTAACCACCTGCAGGATGGAGGTCGATTTCTTCTTGACCGTCACCCCCTGCTTTTTCACCTCTTCCGGCAACTGGGCCATGGCGGCCGAAACCCGGTTGTTGACGTTGATGGTGGCCTGATCCGGATCGGTGCCGATCTCGAAGTAGACGTTGAGGTTCATCTGGCCGTTGGAGGCCGACCCCGACTGCATGTAGATCATCCGCTCGACGCCGTTGATCTGCTGCTCCAGCGGCGCTGCCACGGTCTGGGAGATCACCTCCGGGGTTGCGCCCGGATAAAACGCCGTGACCGAGACCACTGGCGGGGTGATCTGGGGATATTGCTCGATGGGGAGCGCCCGCATCGCCGCCAAACCGCCCAGCACGATAATGATCGAAATCACGCTGGCGAAGATGGGGCGTTCTATGAAGAACTTGGAAAACATACGGGCTCCTTACTTGGCCGCAGATTGGCTGACCACCTTGCCGGTGATCGCCTTCATCTCGTCGGCAGAGACAGGTTTCACCACGGCGCCGGGGCGGGCCTTCATCAAGCCTTCGACGATATAGCGCTCACCTGCCTGCAGGCCGCTCTCGATCAGCACGCCGGAGTCGACCGCTGCGCCCAGGGTCACCGGACGGGGC
>NZ_QAJD01000077.1:15348-17712 GCF_003061465.1 Aeromonas sp. HMWF017 | reverse complement strand
TGCAGCAACCGGGCTCAGGCTTCTAAGCAAGCCATATAAAAAAGTCCCCGCCAGCTGGCTGGCGGGGATAGCGGATGGATAACAACCGTCGGCGTTACTGAATGCGGTAACGGGATATCTGCTGGTGGATGCTCTCGGTGGTGACATTGAGCTCCTCGGCTGCGGCAGAGGTCTCCTCTGCTGTGCTGCTGGTTTGCTGCACGACCTGAGCAATCTGCTCTACCTGATGAGCGATCGACTCGGCGGCCGAGCTCTGCTCGCGGATGGCATTGGTGATCTCGCCCACCTGCTCCATCACCCGGTGCGACGCACTGCGGATCTCGGCAATAATGGCGCCACTCTCTGTCGCCATGGTGACCCCCTGGCTCACCTTCTCCTCCACCAGATGCATGCGGGAGACCGTATTGTTCGACTCCTGCTGGATCGCCTCTACCGTGGCGGAGATCTCCTGGGTGGATTGGGCTGTACGCTCAGCCAGTTTGCGCACCTCATCCGCCACCACCGCAAAGCCACGGCCGGACTCCCCGGCCCTCGCGGCTTCAATGGCCGCGTTCAAGGCCAGCAAGTTGGTCTGCCCCGCCACATCACGGATCACGTTGACCACACCGCCAATGCGCGAAATGCCCTCACCCAGTGCAATGACCTCGGCCGAGGCCTGCCGGATGGAATCGGCAATCTCGTTAATGGCATTTACGGTGCGATCGATGGTTCTGCCCCCCTCGGTCGCCAGCTGTCCCGACTCGTTGGTGATACGGCTCGTCTCCTGAGTACGTTGGGAGATATCTGTGATGCTGACCGTCATCTCTTCCACACCGGCGGCGATCAGGCTGGTAGCATCATTGGCCTGACTGGCCGAACTGGCGAGGTGTTGTGCTGCCTGGGAGAGGGATTCGGCGGTACTCTTGATCTGCAAGCTGCCAACGGAAAATTCGATAAATGTCTGTTGCAGCGTATCGAGCAGCCGGTTGACCGCATTGAGGGTCAGGCCAATCTCATCCTGCTGTCTGACATCCGCTCTGAGAGTAAAGTTGAGGTCACGCTGGATCCGGGTCAGGGTATCCATGGCGGTGCGAAGGGGGTTGGCCACCTGATTGAACAACCAGACAAACAGCCCCAACGTCAGTACGGTGGTACCACCGGCGATAAACAGCAGGGTTTGCAGGCTGTTGTCGTAGTTTTCCTTGCCTTGCGCCTTCAGTTCCAATCCCAGATCGATATTGAAGGTAACGTGAAGCTCAATCGCCTTCGCAAACTGCTGGAACAATCCGTATGCCTCTCCCGACAGCATGTCTCTTGCTTCATCGTTCTTGTTTTGGCGGGAGAGCTGCAGCACCTTGTCTATCTCCTGATAATATTGCGCGACAATACGTTGATCATCGTCGGTCAGGCGCCGATCTTCATCATTGGAGAGCAGCTCGGCTTTGTATTTGTCGAGCAGTGAATTGATCTGTCCCCGTATCTCGGTGATACCCGTTTCAATCTGCTGCATCTTGCCGGTGTCAGTATTCAGCACATGTGTCTGCACCAACGAGTGCAATTCATAGAAATCGGCCTGTACCTCCTTGATCAGCGAGATACTCGGCACCGTATTGTCCGTCACATAGCCTAAATCCCGATTGGCCGAATCGAGGCGGTTGATGCTGAACCAGCTGAGAAAAATGAGTGCAAGGATAACCAGCAGGGCTATCAGTTGCAGTCGGCGAGCAATATTCATAACCCTACACTCCAGATGGAAACTCTCTAGCAGTGTAGACGAGCCATAAACAACAACGACCCGCATTGGCGGGCCGTTGTTGTTTATTTTTCATGGCGTTGTGATCAGGCCTTGGCTGGCTCACTCTCGCCCAGCGCGTCGGTTTCACCCAGACTGTCTTCGGTCTTGGCGACCACGCTGGCGGCGATGGCGTTGCCCAGCACGTTGGTGGCAGAGCGTCCCATGTCGAGGAAGTGGTCGATCCCCAGCAGCAGCAGAATGCCCGCTTCCGGAATATGGAACTGGTTCAGGGTAGCGGCAATCACCACCAGAGAGGCGCGCGGTACCCCGGCCATCCCCTTGGAGGTGACCATCAGCAGCAACAGCATGGTGATCTGCTGAGCCATGGAGAGCTCGATGCCATACGCCTGGGCAATGAACATCACCGCGAAGGTACAGTACATCATGGAGCCGTCGAGGTTGAAGGAGTACCCCATCGGCAGCACGAAGCTGGCAATGCGCTTGTCACAACCGAACTTCTCCAGACGATCCAGGGTCTTCGGATAGGCCGCTTCGGAGCTGGCGGTCGAGAAGGCGAGCAGGATGGGTTCGCGGATCATCGCCAGCAGCTTGATGACACGACCACGCAGGAAGACGCTGCCCATGGCGAT
>NZ_QAJD01000077.1:13222-15338 GCF_003061465.1 Aeromonas sp. HMWF017 | reverse complement strand
CCGTAGGTAACCAGAATACCCAGCCCCTCTTTGGCCACCATGGCCGCGATGGCGCCAAACACCGCGAACGGCGCAAAGTTCATCACGTAGCCGGTCACTTTCAGCATGATCTCGGCAGCGCTGGCCATCAGCACCACCACCGGCTTGGCCAGATCGCCGAGCGCGGCGGCAGCCAGACCGAAGAAGAGGGAGAAGACCACGATCTGCAGGATCTCGTTGGTGGCCATCGCCTCGACCACGCTCTTGGGGATGGCGTGGGTCACAAAATCTTTCAGGGTAATGGCACCGGCAGCAATGCCCGAGCTGGCGGTGTCATTGGGCAGGGAGAGCGAGAGACCCACACCCGGCTGCATCAGGGTCACCATCACCAGACCCAGGCTCAGGGACATCAGGGAGGCCAGCATGAACCAGCCGAGGGTCTTGGCACCGATACGCCCCACGGTGCGGGTGTCGCCCATCTTGGCGATACCGACCACCAGGGTGGTGAAGACCAGGGGAGCGATGATCATCTTGATCAGGCGCAGGAAGATATCGGTCAGGATCGTGATGTTATTGGCGAAATCCGCAGCCTGATCTGCGGCAAACATCCGATAGCCCTGGCCGGTGAGGATGCCAAACATCATGGAGATGAGGATGGCGACCGTCAGTTTATTCATTTTCATGGGGGAGTCCCGGTTTTGATTGGTGCAAGCCGTAAACAGTGGCGTGGGAGCCACTACAGTCCGTTTTTGTGATCCGAGCCGTTGATTCCTGGCGGCTGGTATGCTGGGAGAATGCCTAAAAGCAGGGGGTAAATCTAGAGGCTTTATCCAGAATTTTATCCTGTCATTAGGTGTATGTGATATGGATCTTGCAAACCACCAATATTAATCACTGTTTATTTTGATTTCGGCGAGATATTTCGCATTCAGAGTTCGCTCATCGAGTGCCCGTGGCAACAGGCGAAAAGTGAGCAGCGCCGAGATGGTGTGCTGCACCTGCATCTGGGCCATAAAGAGATCAGGTTCATCTTCGTCAAAGCCGAAGATCGGCCGTGATGGGGTCACCCTGACGGCATCGCGGTTAATGGTCAGCTCATCGACCTTGAGCCAGGAGTAACCCTCTGCCAGTGCCAGCTCCCCTGCCCGCTTGAGCACATATTTGCGGGCGGTCTCCCTGTCCACCAGATCGTTGCCGACAAACTCCAGCTGCCACTTGTCCGGGCCAAGCCGGGTCTGGGAGAAACCGGTCTGGCCATTCCAGAATGACTTTTCATTCTCGTAAGGGGTGGCGCAGCCCACCAGCAGCAGGGTGAGCATCAGCAGACAACAGGGTTTAGATACGGATGCAGACACGAGAGGCCTCGACAGGCAAATGAGCAACAGAGTTGTTACTACACCATAAAGCGCGGTGGCTCCACAATCTGCTCACGCAAGCCATCACCACTGGCTTCACGCCTGTGCGGCAAATCGCAGGCAAAAGAAAAGGCCTTGTCGTTTGACAAGGCCTTTACCGGGGAATATGGTCGGTGTGAGAGGATTCGAACCTCCGACCCTCTACACCCCATGCAGATGCGCTACCTGGCTGCGCTACACACCGACGGAGTCAGCTCGGCTGACGGGGGCAGAGTTTATGGAGATGACCCTGCCCTGTCAACAGGGAAACGCCGCCAATTCCTAAGCCACGGTGCGTTCGCCTGCTTTGCGAACAATCAGCGGTTAAAGGTCAGCCGCTTGCCCAGGATCTGGTCAGTCACCTGCCCGTTTTGCCAGGCGATCTGGCCGTTCACCAGCGTCATCTCCACCGTGCTGTGGAAGCGGTAGCCGTTGAAGGGCGACCAGCCACAGTGGTAGAGGATGTTGTCATCGTTGACCACATAGGGCTTGCCCAGATCCAGCAGCACCAGATCGGCGAAGTAGCCCTCGCGGATATAACCGCGATCCTGCACCTGGAAGCGCTCGGCCACCGCATGGGAGGTCTTCTTGACGATAGTCTCCAGGGTAAACACGCCGTTGTGGTAGAGCTCCAGCAGCGTCTGCAAAGAGTGCTGCACCAGCGGTACGCCAGACGGCGCCTTGAAGTAGCTGTTCTGCTTCTCTTCCCAGGTGTGGGGCGCGTGGTCGGTGGCGATGATGTC
>NZ_QAJD01000077.1:0-13212 GCF_003061465.1 Aeromonas sp. HMWF017 | reverse complement strand
GTTGCGTACCGCATCCAGCAGCGCCTGCTGGTCGGCAGCACTCTTCACCGCAGGGTTGCACTTGATCAGGCTGCCCTGGGTCTCGTAATCGGCTTCATTGAAGAAGAGGTGGTGAACGCACACCTCGGCGGTGATGTTCTTGTCTTTCAACTCGCTCAGATCGTGGCTGGCGGTAAATAGCGACAGCTCCTTGGCCGAGGTCAGATGCAGCACGTGCAGCTTGGCACCGTATTTTTTCGCCAGCGCCACCGCCATGCTAGAGGATTTGTAGCACGCTTCGTCGCTGCGAATGCGGCCGTGCTCGCCCATCGGCACATTCTCGCCCCACTTGGCCCGCGCCGCCTCTTCGGCCTTGGCGATGGTCGGAGTGTCTTCGCAGTGGGTCACGATCATCACCGGACTTTCGCGGAAGATGGCCGCCAGGGTCTCCTGATTGTCCACCAGCATGTTGCCGGTCGAGGAGCCCATAAACACCTTGACCCCGCAGGACTGCTTGGGGTCGAGACGCTTGATCTCTGCAAGGTTGTCGTTGGTGGCTCCGAGATAGAAGCTGTAGTTGGCGACGGAGGAGTTGGCAGCGATCTGGTATTTGGCTTCGAGGGCGTCGAGGGTGGTGGTCTGGGGATTGACGTTGGGCATTTCCATGAAACTGGTGGTGCCACCGGCGACGGCGGCGCGGGATTCGCTGGCAATAGTCCCCTTGTGGGTCAATCCCGGCTCCCGGAAGTGGACCTGATCATCGATCATTCCGGGGATAAGGTGGCGACCTGCGGCATCGATCACCAGCGCATCGGGCGCCTCGATATCCGGGGCGATGCGGGCAATCCGTTCCCCCTCGATCAACACATCGGAGGCATAGATACGGCCTTCGTTGACCAAGGTGGCATTCTTGATAAGCAGTTTGTTCATGGGGGGTTCCAGTTCCTTTGCCGATAATCGCGGGTCATAATAGCGCAAAACTGCCCTTTCTCTGTAGCAAGGCCTGACTGATGAAGTTATTTGTAAGAGATTTGACCGTGATCGACTCCAGCTACCTGTGCGAACGCCGCGGCATGGTGGGTGAGAGCTGGCTGGTAGATATCGAAATGAGCGGTGAGCTCAACGAAATGAGCATGCTGCTGGACTTTGGCCGGGTAAAGAAGCTGATCAAGTCGATCATTGATGAAGAGGTGGACCACAAGCTGCTGGTGCCGACCGAGTGCCCGCTGATCCACGTCGAGACACTGGATGGTGACGAAAGCACAGTGGATCTGCTGCGCCCGGGGCGCTCCATCCATCTGCGCTGCCCATCCCAGGGCTTCGCCTTTATCCCGGCCCCGCAAGTTGATAAAGAGTCGGTGACCCGCTACCTGCTGGCGGTACTGGCCAAACGGCTGCCGGGCAATATCAAGGATCTCTCCCTGACCCTGCGTCAGGAGGCGATCACCGGTGCCTTCTACCACTACAGCCACGGCCTGAAAAAGCACGATGGCAACTGCCAGCGTATCGCCCACGGCCACCGCTCTCCCATCGAGATCCACGTCGATGGTGAGCGCGACCAGGAGCTTGAGCTCAACTGGGCCGAACGCTGGGGCGATATCTACCTTGGCACCGAGGAGGACAAGGTGGCGCTGACCGAGCTCGCTTTGAGCCCCCGCGCCAATGCCCAGCTTGGCGAGCATCACACCGGCTTCAAATATGTGGCGCCGCAAGGGCTGTTCCAGCTGGCCATCCCCAGCGCCGAGGTGGAGATGATCGACACCGACACCACGGTCGAGCTGCTGGCCTGCTATATCGCCCGCGAAGTGAAGAAGATGGTGGGCGACAAGTTCGTCAAGATTGTCGCCTATGAAGGGGTCGGCAAGGGCGCGATTGCCTACGCCTGATCCCCTTGCCACTACCGTAATAAAGAGAAGGCCCCGCATCTGCGGGGCCTTGTTGTTTCAACTCTCGACCATCAGGCGCTGAGGCGGAAGCGCTTGACCAGGCTCTCCTGCTGCTCGGCGAGGGAGTCCAGCTGCTGGCTGGTCTCGGCCACCCGCTCGATCCCCTGGTAGTTGAGATCCGAGATATCGGAGATGCGGTTGAGGTTGGTGGCGATATCGGCGCTGGTCGCCTGCTGCTGCTCGGCGGCAGAGGCGATCTGGCTCGACATGTCGCTGATCAGCACCACAATCCCCTGCACCTCCTCCATGGCGTTGTTGGCGTGGGAGCTCTGATCCACGCAACTGTCCATCTCGCGGGAACACTCCTGCATCACGGTTACTGCTTTGGCAACCCCCTGCTGCAGGTTCTCGATCATGGTCTGGATCTCGCTGGTGGATTGCGCGGTGCGGCCCGCCAGACTGCGCACCTCATCCGCCACCACCGCAAATCCACGCCCCTGCTCGCCGGCCCGCGCCGCTTCAATGGCAGCGTTGAGGGCCAGCAGGTTGGTCTGCTCGGCAATGCCGCGAATGACATCGAGGATGTTGCCGATCTGGCTGCTCATGGCGCTCACATCACCAATCACCTTGCCGGTCTGTTGCAGCTTGCCCGCCAGTTGATGAGTGGTGGTGATATTGCCTGCCATCACCTTGCGCCCCATCTCGGAGGCCTTCTCCACATCCTGCACCCGCTCCAGGGTCTGGTTGGCGGCCTGCGCGACCTCCCGCACCGAAGCTTCCATCTGGGTCATGGCGGCGGCGACCGAGGCGGTCTCCTGCCGCTGTTTCTCCAGATCCGCCCGCACTGATTCGGTGGTATGGCGATTGCCGTGGGCGGCATCGTTAAGCTGGGCAGACGCTTGTGAAAGCTGTGCCAGCACCTCACCCATCTGGGCAATCAGCAGGTTGATCTGGCTGCCCAGCTGACCAAATTCGTTCTTGCTCTGAAAACCGATGCGCTGGGTCATGTCGCCCTGAGTCACTTCAGTCAGCACCCGCAGCAGTTCCCTGAGCGGACGGCGAATGGCCTTGCCCAAGGTATAAGCCACCAGCATGGCGATCATGATGGCGACGACGATGCTGGTTCCCTGGGTCAGGGTGCTCTGGCTCTGTGTGGCTTTGGCGTGCTGAATGCTTTGACTCATCAGCTGCTGACTCTGGCCGGTGATCCGCTCAAGCCGGTTCTGGATCTCGACGATGAGAGCGCTAGCCTGCTTGCTCTTCTCCCGCATCTGCTCCTGCTGCTTCATCAGCGCCAGATATTGGGAGAGCACGCCTTCGCTTGCGGTGGTGTCGCGCACAAAGCCGTGAACATAGTGACCCATGTCGTTTTCGAAGTTCTTCAGCTCCCCCTGCAGATCCTTGATGGTGCTGTTGAACCCCTCGATCTGCATCTTGTTGCGCTTGAGCGCCCCTTCGATGGGGGCCGGAATGGTCTGATTGAGGGCGTCCATGGTGGAGAGTTCGATAGCGGAAAGCTTGGTGGTCAGGGTCTCGGAGAGCATCTTGATAAAGCTGTCGTCGATGGTGACCATCATGTCACCCAGACTCTTCTTGAACTGGGGCAGACTGACCTGAAACTGCCCCTTGGCCAGATTGACCTTGTGCAGCCGGGTGAGCAGCGCCTCATGTTCGCCTGGCAGGGTATCGGTCAGTTGCAGGTAGCTGTCGACCTGCTGGCTGAGGCTGCTCATCTCCCCTTGCAGTTCGGGGTGGTGGGCCACCTGCTGGCGCAAGACGTCGAGGCTCTTGCCCACCGCAGCCTTGGCCTGTTTCAGTTCGGCCACTTCGGCCGGCAGCTGTTTGGGGTCCTGCTCGGTGAGCACATCCCCCAGCCACTTGTTGGCGCTGAGCAGGGTGATCTGGGTCTGACTGCTGGCAATCACCAGCGGCATAGACTGCTGGGTAACCTGCTCCAGCGCGTTCCCCAGGGTCTCCTGACTACGAAATGTGAGCAGTGAACTGGCCACCATCACGGCCACCAGGATCGCGAAGCCAAGGTAGACTCGCTGCAAGATGGAGAGATCCGACATTGTTTGTTTCATTATTGTCCCGCTGTATATGCAAAAGTCCCTTGCCTGAGTACCCCGTCCTTTTGATACCCTGCAGACCCCCCTGAACAGGCGCTGCAGATGACGTCCCTCTGGCTATCGGTATTTTTAACAATAACTGAAGGGAATGGGACATCAGCTGTGTCAAATGTCGGCTTGTGTCACACTTGGCGTGCTGCTCGCCCCCCTTTCGGGAGCCGCTTGGGGTTCTAGTTCAATTTTCTGTTTCATATAAGGGAGTTAGCCATGGCGCAAGAAACCATTTTCAGCAAAATCATCCGTAAAGAGATCCCCGCCGACATCCTTTATCAAGACGATCTGGTCACCGCATTCCGGGATATCCAGCCCAAGGCCAAGACCCATATTCTGATCATCCCCAATGTGCTGATCCCCACCGTCAATGACGTGGAAGCCGAACATGAACTGGCCCTTGGCCGGATGTTCACCGTGGCCCGCAAACTGGCCGCCGAGGCTGGCATCGCCGAAGATGGCTACCGCCTCATCATGAACTGCAACCGCCACGGCGGGCAGGAGGTCTACCACATCCACATGCATCTGGTCGGTGGCCAGCCGCTGGGACCGCTGCTCAGCCTGTAATGAATCGCAACGCCTCAACCTGCCGCAGCGCCCTGTTGCTCTGCGGCGCCCTGCTGTTGCTGGGAGGCTGCGCCTCCCGCTGGCAGGATATGTTCGTCTCCTACTCCGATCAGATGGTGCCCCTGCGCAACCAGCTGCTGCTGGGCCATGCCGCCGAGGCGCTGCCCGAAGTGCGCGACTCGACCCTTGGGGATGACACCTTTGTGCTGGATCGGCTCGAACAGGGGCGCATTGCCTGGCTGGCGGGTCAGGATGCGGGCAGCAAGCAGGCGTTCACCGCCGCCGACAGCCGCCTTCAGTGGGAAGACAATCAGGCCGAATACCGGCTGAGCCACGGTCTGGATCAGGTGGGCAGTCTGCTCACCAACGACCAGTCGATGGCCTATCGTACTCCCGATTACGAACGCACCATGCTGCACCACTATCTGGCCCTCAACTATCTGCAACGGGGTGATGCCGAGGGCGCCCTGGTGGAGGTGCGCCGGGCCAATCAGGTGCAGGAGCAGGCCCTGAAACGGCGAGCCGATGAGGTGCGCAAGGCGAAGGATGAGAGCGAAGAGGCCGAAGCAGAAGGCGAGATGCGCCAGCTGATGTCGCGCGGCGCACCGGATCTCGACCGGTTGATCGGCAAGGTCAAAAACGGTTTTCAGAACGCCTACACCTTCTATTTTTCCGCCGTGCTCTATGAGGCGGCCGGGGATCTCAACGATGCCTGGGTCGACTATCAGCGCGGCTACCAGATAGCGCCGGACAACCGCAGCCTGCAAGATGCCTTGCTGCGTCTGGCGCGGCTGCGTGGCTCACCGGACGAGATCCGCGAGACCGAGAAAAAGATAGGCCGCAAAGCACCGCCGCTTGAAAAAGATCAAGGCCAACTGGTGGTGCTGTTTGAAGATGGTTTGATCCCGGCACGGCGCGAACTGTTCCTGCCGCTCCCCATCTCCACCTCCCGCGGCGATTTTCGCACCTTTACCGTCGCCATCCCCTATTACGATAATCGGGCCAGCGACACCGGCCCGCTGACGGTGGAAGTCGGCAAGCGGGCCTGGCAGACCAGCGAGCTGGTCAGGCTGGAAGCGCTGGCCGCCAAAGATCTGCAGGAGCGGCTGCCCGGCATGCTGACCCGCCAGGCGCTGCGACTGGTGGCCAAGGAGCAGATGCGCCGCACCGCCGCCAAAGAGGGAGGGGATGTGGGCAATATTCTGGTGGGGATCTTCAACACCCTCTCGGAGCGGGCCGATACCCGCAGCTGGCTGACGCTGCCAGCGCAGGCATCGAGCTGGCAGGGAATGGTGCCGGCAGGTGACATCAATCTCACCCTGGGCGCAGGGGCGGCGCAGCGGCAATTGCCGCTCACCATCCACAAGGGACGCACCACCCTGGTCTGGGTACAGCGCCTCGGCGCCGGTCTGACCACCCGGGTGATGCCGCTCTAAGCAGATGGCGAAGAGAGATGAGCAAGACAATTAACCGGGCAGGCTCACACGCGGCCCCACTCACCCCGATTAAGGAGAGCAAGATGAAAGCATACGGGTTGGCCCTCGGGCTCGCGCTGCTGCTGACCGGCTGCGCCACCAACACCTCCGGCGTGGCGCTCTATGGCCCGGCGGGCGGTGCACCGACGCTGGAGCAGCATCAAAACGTCAACGTTACCCTGACCGAGCTGAGCCGCCGCCAGCAAAATGGCCTGCTGCAAGTCAATGTGGCCGCCGCCAGCACCCAGCGCGGCGATAACAAGCTGCAATATATCTTCTATTGGTATGATGAGGCCGGTCAGGAGGTCGCCAGCGATGGCCGCGGCTGGACCCCCATCAAGCTGCATGGTTATCAGACCCGCACCCTCTCGGCCCTGGCGCCCAGCCCGGCGGCGCAGGGTTACCGGATTTACGTACGCGAAGTGATTGAGGAATCCTACTGATGAAAATGAATCATGCCCTGCTGATATTGACCTCTGCATTGCTCTTGGGCGGCTGCTCCAGCACCACCGTCAGCTATGGCGATCCTACTGAAACTGAAACCGTCACCGTCGATTACGGCTCAAGCGATCTGCAGGCCATCGCCGACAAGATGGCGGACTCCATGCTCGCATCCCCTGCCACCAGCGAGATCACCGCAGGCGGTCGTCCGGTGATGTTTATGGACTCTATCCGCAACAAGACCTCCGAGCACATCGATACCGAAGCCATCACCGATACCATCCGCACCAAGTTGCTGCGGGCTGGCAAGTTCCGCTTCGTCGACATGAGCAAGGTGGCCGCCGTCAAGCAGCAGCTCGAATACCAGCAGAGCAGCGGCATGGTGGATCCTGCCTCCATGGTGCGCCTGGGCAAGCAGACCGGTGCCCGCTACATGGTCTATGGCAACCTCGCCAGCATCGTCAAAGACAATGGCAAGGTGAAGGATGTCTACTACCAGATGACCATGAACCTGATGGATCTGCAAAACGGCGAACTGCTGTGGGCCGATCAGAAAGAGATCCGCAAGCAGGCGAAGAAATCCACCTTTGGCTGGTAACAGGCTCCCGCAGACAGGCAACCGTGATCCGCTACTGGCCAGCCTGCCCGCCCCCTGGCGGGAGGGGCAGCTGGAACCACTCGGGTTAGGCCTGACCAACTGCAACTATCGACTGCGCCTCCCCTCGGGGCGCAGTTACTTTTTGCGTCAGGGCCACTCCGACCCGATGCGCCTTGGCATCGACCGCCCCACCGAGTGGCAGCTTTATCAGGGGGCGATAGCCGAAGGACTAGCGCTGCCTTGCCACTATGGCGATCCCGCCAGCGGTCTGATGCTGCTCGAATGGTGCGATGAGCCAAACTGGGTACACGCGGCGCCACCGGCAGCCGATCAGCCCCGTCTGCTGGCGGAGGTGCTGCGCAAGCTCCATCGCCTGCCGCTGCCTGCGGTGGTGATGGCGGTGCGAGCCCACGCCGCAGGCTATCGCGCCCGACTGGCCCACATTCCCTCCTGGCTGCCCGCCCTGGAGCGGGGCTTGCTCGCCAGCAGTGAGCCAAATGATTGCTGGCGCCCTTGCCACCATGATCTCAATCCGGCTAACTTGTTGGGAAGCAAACCCTGGGTCATCGACTGGGAGTATGGCGCGGCAGGTCACCCCGGCTTTGAGCTCGCCAGCATCCAGCGCACCCATGAATGGCCCGCCGAGCGACGCGACGAGCTGGAAGCGCACTATCTGCAGGCCGTGCCGCGCCACCAGTGGCCCGATTTTCAGAGCGATGCATTTTTACCCTGGGTCGACTATATCGGCCTGCTCTGGGCCCTGCTGATGGCAGAGCAACAGCCCTCACTCGACTATGACACCCTGATCGCCATCAACCGGCAACGACTGGAGTAACAGATGATAAACAAGGTGCGCTGGCACAAGCCAAAAAGCTGGGGTCTGCTGCTGATCGGCCTGCTGCTGACCGGCTGCTCCACCCGGGTGATCTACTACTGGCTCGATACCGCCATCATCTGGCAGCTGGATGACTACTTTGCCCTCTCCTATTCGCAGAAGGATCTGCTCAGCCGCGAAGTGAAGGGGCTGATGGCCTGGCACCGCCAGCACGAGCTGCCTCGCTACGCCAGGGATCTCGATGCACTGGCCAAGGCGGTGGCCAGCCCCATGACGCCGGAGCAGATCTCGACCAACCTAGATGCGGTGCAGCAGAGCCTGACCCGCACGCTGGAAAATACTATCCCCCGCGCGGTCAGGCTGGCGCGCACCCTGACCGATGAGCAGGTGGCCCGCTTTATGACCGATCGGGTCAAGCGGCAACAGGAGCGGCAAAAGGACTTTGCCACTGAGCCCAAAGAGCAGATGCTGGCGGAGTTTCGCGACAAGATGAACAAGCGGCTCGAGTTCTGGATTGGCGAGGTGAAACCGGCACAGGCGCCACTGGTGGCCCAGTGGGCCGAATGGCAATACGAGCTGATGCCCCCCTGGCTCGAGTTTCAGGAGTCCTGGACCCAGGAGCTGGACAGGTTGATGAAGCAGCGCCAGAGTCCCGACTTTACCCGCGAACTGACCGACCTGCTGGCCGAGGGGGATGGGCTGATGGATGGCCGCTTTACCGGCTATACCGAACAGTCGCGCCAGCGTACCGTCAACTGGCTGAGCGCTATGAGCCAGTCGCTGGATATCTCTCAGCGGGCCCATCTCTACTCCCTGCTCAAGGGTTATGCACGCGACTTCAAGCAGATGAGCGGCAGCTGACGAGCGGCACCGAATGGTGCCATGCGCCTAGGGCTACCTTGTTCAAACCGGGCGCTTATGGTAGTTTGCCCTTTCTATTTATCGGGAATTAACTTTTTGCGCCTTATCGACAAAGTAAAACTGGTGCTGGTAACTCTGGTTATCGCCCTCACCCTGCTTTGTTCCATCGCCCGAATGGAAGGCCCGCTGCTACCCGCATCTCCCCAGAGTGAACAGCAGCAGACTCAGGTGTTCAATCAGCTTAGCGACAGCGATGATGGCATCATCAAGTTTGTCGGCAGCCATCAGAATCACCTGCTGCGTCTCGAACAATCCCTGCGCAGTGACAACCAGCCCAAGAGTGTGGTCTACGAGCTGATCCAGAGCTGGTCGGCCCAAGCCATCCTGCTGTTGCTGCTCGGCTGGCTGATGCTGGCACCCGAGCTCTATCACAAACAGAGTTTTCGCGATCGCTTTGGCGCGATCCACCGACGCCATCTGCAGCGCCAACATCTGCAATACCGCTTCACCCAGAGCTATCTGAGCGCCTGACCCCGGAGGGGCTGGCACATCCACTGTTTGCTCATCTCCTCTTCCTGACGGATCCGGCAGCTGCATGATCCGCATCTGATGCATCCCATTTTTTGCGCCTTGCCGAGCCTTGTTGCTATCGGCCCAGGCACCATTCTCCTGACAGAGGCTTGTTTGCCATGAGAAAGAGCAATCGCACCGTTCTCAACCGCATGAGCAAGTGGCAGTACGCCCTGCTGCTGTTGATGCTGTTGACCTTTACCTTTTACTCCCTGCCCACCTTTTTCGGTGAGCAGCCCTCCCTCGGCCTGCACGGACAGCAGCGCCTGACCACCCAGCAGCAGATGTTGCTGAGCGACAAACACCTGACCCCGATCAAGGTCATTGAGCAACCCGAGCGGGTCGAGCTGGTCTTTGCCAGTCAGGGCGAGCAGCAGCGCGCCAAGCAGTTGCTGGAGCAGCAAGGGGTCGACAGTGCTGCCCTGACACTGGAGTTTCACTCCAACGCGCCAGCCTGGATCACCCGCCTCGGCGCCGACCCCATCAAGCTGGGGCTCGATCTGCGTGGCGGCTCCCAGCTGCTGATCGGGGTGGACGTGGACTTTGTCATCGACAATCAGACCAAGAATTTGGTGGATACCCTGCGCACCCGCTTCCGTGAAGCCAATCTGCGCGGCGCCAGCGTCACGCGCAGCGCACAGGGCGCCGTAGCCGTCACCCTGCCGGAGGTCGCCGAACAGGAGAGCTGGCTCGCCATCATCAAGGAGAGTGCCGGTACCCGTCAGGATCAGTGGAAGCTGACCCGCTCCGGCAATGATCTGAAACTGGTGCTGAGCGAGACGGAGCGTACCCTGCTGGTCAACAACGCCGTGACCCAGAACCTGTCGATCCTGAAAAAACGGATCAACGAGCTCGGCATCGTCGAAGCCTCGGTGGTGCGTCAGGGGCAGGATGGCATCCGTATCGAACTGCCCGGGGTGCACAACCCCAAGCAGGCGAAAGAGGTGATCGGGGCCACCGCCTCGCTGGCCTTCTACGAGGCCAAGGCCGACAGCCACTTCTATATCGCCGATCGCAACGGTCAGGCCGTAGGCATGGCACGCAAGCCGGTGCTGACCGGCGAGCACATCGTCGATGCCCGCGCCAATATGGGCGAAATGGGTCAACCCCAGGTCAATATCGTGCTCGATACCCTGGGTGGCAGCAAGATGAACCAGTTCAGCCGCCAGCATGTGGGCAAGCCGATGGCGACCGTCTTCACCGAGTACAAGACCAACGCTCAGGGCAAACTGCGCGCCCAGAGCGAGGTGATCAACGTCGCCACCATCCAGACCGCCCTTGGCAACCAGTTCCGCATCACCGGCATTGGCAGTCTGCCGGAAGCTCAGGAGCTGGCCATGCTGCTGCGTGCCGGCGCCCTCACCGCCCCTCTCAAGATCCTGGAGGAGCGCTCCATTGGCCCGACGCTGGGGATGCAGAATATCGAGGCGGGCTTCACCGCGCTGGCCTTCGGCATGGCAGGCATGATGCTGTTCATGATGGCCTGGTACCGCAAATTCGGCTGGGTTGCCATCACGGCGCTGGTCGCCAACCTGTTGATGCAGGTCGGCATGCTGGCAGTGCTGCCGGGCGCCGTGCTGACCCTGCCGGGGATCGCCGGTCTGGTGCTGACGGTGGGCATGGCTGTGGATACCCATGTGCTGATCTTCGAGCGGATCAGGGACCGGCTGCGAGAGGGGGGCTCATTGGCCAACGCCATCGACTTTGGCTATCGCTCGGCCTTCCACACCATTTTCGATGCCAACATCACTACGCTCATCTGCGCCGTGGTGCTCTACTCCATCGGCTCCGGGCCGCTGCAGGGCTTCTCCATCACCCTCATCCTGGGTCTGCTCTCCAGCATGATCACCGGGATCTGGGGGACACGCGCCATCATCAACCCCCTATGGGGACGCAGCAGCGAGCGCACGCTGAAGGTGTAACGGGACAGCAGTCCCTCTGATGAGCGGCTTTGGCTGCGCCATCGGCCATGGATATGGCCGGGGCGGCCAAAGCAGAACACTATTTCCCGGCGTGTCGCGACACGTCGTGATGGGCCAACAGCCTGATGCTAGCTGGCCAAGGAGAGAATTATGTTGAGAATGATCGTTGCCATGGGGTTGACCCGTTGGCGTTATATCGGCCTGTGGGCTTCCATCCTGCTGACCGTGGCCAGCGTCGCCATCTTGCTGGTGAACGGCCTCACTCTGGGGCTCGATTTTACCGGCGGGATCCTGCTGGAGTTTCATATCCAGACCCTGAAAGAGGCCCATGAGCTCAATGCCATGCTGGTCTCCCCGCTGGCGGGAGCCATTGAGCTGAGCTCGGCCGGTATTCCCGGCGAGTGGCTGATCAAGCTGCCCCCCCACGAACTGCCCTGGCCCGCGGCAGATCTCGCCACCATGCTGACCCAGCAGTTGGGGATGCCGGTCGAGTTGCTGCGCACCACCATCGTCGGTCCTCAGGTGGGTGCCGAGCTGTTCCAGCAGGGGATGCTGGCGGTGCTGGTCGCTTCGCTGGCGATGTCGGCCTATCTGGCATTTCGTTTCGAGTGGCGTCAGGCCATCGGCATCCTGCTCTCGGTAGTGCATGACGCCATCGTAGCGCTGGGGCTGCTGTCACTCTTTCAGATCGAATTCGATCTGAACATCATCGCCGGTTTGATGGCGGTGATCGGCTACTCCCTCAACGACAGCATCGTTATTTCGGACAGGTTGCGGGATCTGCTGAGCTCGCGTACCCAGATGGGGATCCACGAGTGCTCCGATGTGGCCATCAAGGCGACCTTCAGTCGCACCATGATTACCTCGGGCACCACCCTGTTTACCGTGGGAGCTCTGTTGCTGTTTGGCGGTGACGCCCTCTACGGCTTCTCCTTCACCCTGTTTGCCGGGATCCTGGTAGGCACCGTCTCCTCCATTACCGTCGCCTCGACCGTGCAGGAGCTGCTTGGGCTCACCCCTCAGGCCTATCAGAAAAAGAGCGAGGAGCCACTGGCCAACGCAGCCTGAACCTTGTTAATCAGACCCGGCTCACCGGGTCTCAACGAACCGGGCCCCTGCCAACCATTGGCAGGGGCTTTTTCATCCCTCCTCTCGGTCTCTCACCGCCCCTTTTGGTACTCGGCTCGCTTCAATTGACAACTGACCATATTGAAAGCAATGACGGATCAACCCGTCATTTTTAATAACAAAAAGGTCATTTTATTACGTCAGAAACCATAAAATGTGACTGAAAGCACTTTCTTGAGGGCTCAAAGGAGGCAACATTGTAGTGATTTATCTACAAAGGGATATGAGATGTTGTTACAACCTGCCAATACAGCAAAATCCAGACAGTTGCTGAACGAGACCATGGCTTTGGTACTCGCAGGAGGGCGGGGTAGTCGCCTCAAACAGTTAACCGACAACCGTGCAAAACCTGCCGTTCATTTCGGCGGCAAATTCCGCATCATCGATTTCGTGCTCTCCAACTGCATCAACTCCGGCATTCGTCGGGTCGGTGTCGTGACCCAGTACAAATCCCACAGCCTGTTGCGACATCTCCAATCGGGCTGGTCTTTCCTGCGCTACCAGATGAACGAGTTTATCGATCTGCTCCCTGCCCAGCAGCGGGTGGATGAGGTGAACTGGTATCGGGGTACCGCCGATGCGGTCTACCAGAATCTGGATATCATCCGCGATCACGCCCCCAAATATGTGGTGGTGCTGGCAGGCGACCACATCTACAAGATGGATTACGCCGCCATGCTGCTCGACCACGTCAATATGGGCGCCAAGGTGACCGTTGCCTGCATCGAGGTGCCACGCAGTGAAGCAAGCGCCTTCGGGGTAATGGCGGTGGATGATGATCGCAAGATCAATGCCTTCGTCGAAAAGCCTGCTAACCCGCCCGCCATGCC
>NZ_QAJD01000076.1:0-1161 GCF_003061465.1 Aeromonas sp. HMWF017 | reverse complement strand
CTCTTTCATCATGGGGGTGGCATTCGCCCTCATCAGCCATGGTCATGTGGTGGAACACCCGATGAAGCCGCTGCTGATGGTGGGGATCCTCGGTGCCCTGACCACGTTTTCTTCCTTTGCCCTCGATACAGTGGTGCTGGCTCAACATGGGGCCTATCTGAAAGCGCTGCTCAATATCGGTCTCAATATCTTCCTCTGTCTGGCCATGGTGGTACTGGGCATGCAGTTGGTTGCGAGCCGGGTTTAAGGTGTCCGGACGCCAGTGGCTCTGGTAAACTGGCGGCCATTCTTTGCTCTATGGGTGTTTAAGGGATGTCAGAACAAGCAACGACAACGCATTTTGGCTTTAAAACCGTGGCTGCGACCGAGAAGGAAACTCTGGTAGCAGGTGTCTTCCATTCGGTGGCAGCCAAGTATGATCTGATGAACGATCTGATGTCGTTCGGCATCCACCGCCTGTGGAAGCGCTTCACCATCGACTGTTCCGGTGTGCGCAAGGGGCAGAAGGTGCTGGATCTGGCCGGTGGTACGGGTGACTTGACCGCCAAGTTCTCCCGCATCGTCGGCGAGACCGGTCAGGTGGTGCTGGCGGATATCAACGACTCCATGCTGAAAGTGGGCCGCGACAAGCTGCGTAATCTGGGGGTCGCCAACAACGTCTCCTACGTGCAGGCCAATGCCGAGGCGCTCCCCTTCCCGGATAACCACTTCGACGTGATTACCATCGGCTTCGGTCTGCGCAACGTCACCGACAAGGACAAGGCGCTCGCCTCCATGTTCCGAGTGCTCAAGCCGGGTGGCCGTCTGCTGGTGCTGGAGTTCTCCAAGCCGGTCAGCGAAGTGATCGCCAAGCTCTATGACCTCTACTCCTTCAAACTGCTGCCGAAAATGGGCGAAATCGTTGCGAACGACAGTGAAAGCTACAAATATCTGGCAGAGTCTATCCGCATGCACCCGGATCAGCAGACCCTGGCTGGCATGATGGAAAATGTCGGGTTCGAGCAGGTGGAGTACTTCAATCTGACTCAGGGTGTGGTCGCCCTGCACCGCGGTTACAAGTTTTAAGGTTGCCTATGCCGATGGATGCCATGGTCACCGCGGTGATCGAAACCAGCCTCAACCAGTTGCTGGCGCTGGACAAACAGAGCCCGGAGCGGCTGC
>NZ_QAJD01000075.1:6231-14632 GCF_003061465.1 Aeromonas sp. HMWF017 | reverse complement strand
ATTACCTGATTACCTGATTACCTGATTACCTGATTACCTGATTACCTGATTACCTGATTACCTGATTACCTGATTACCTGATTACCTGATGACCTGATGACCTGATTACCTGATTACCTCTTTAGGGGGCGATTCATGAAGTGGTTGATAACTATTGTCAAAAATAGATAGGTTATCTTTGTTGTGTTTTTGTTGGAGTTTTGTGTGCGACTTTAAATTCATAGTCTGACAATATTACAATAGATGTCCTTTATATGAACTTTATTTATTTCATGATCTCGCTTTATGTTTTATTGTTGGCTTAAGTCATTGTTTTTTATGCGTTTATAAAAAAATTTATACAAATCAAAATGTATTTGATGTGCATCAAACGAGTCGTTAATTTGTTCGTCAAGCAAAAGCGGAATGCGGCTTTCTGCACAGACGACAAGGGCGGACAAGGACGTATGTAGTTGTGCAGTTGAGGTGTAGCGGGAACTACCCCTGATGCGGTGTGCTGCTTTTGCTTATTTAAATAAACCTGAAGAGGCACAGTTTATTATTGGTATGACCTTTCATCGGCTTAATGAGAGGCGAGCGCCAACAGTTGCTGTGCAGTATATCGCGGCATCACTTAATATCGTGACTCCAGCATGATTGGAGTGATGCAGTACAACACACGTTAATGTAGGTATAAACGAATGAAAGCTAATAAAATTCTGGTTGCTATGGGTGTTGGTTCCATGCTGCTGTGCGGCTCCGCTTTTGCTGCTGGTGGTGCTGGTTCCGGTAAAGTCACTTTTAACGGTGAAATCATCAATGCCCCTTGCTCTGTTGCTCCTGAGTCTGTTGACCAGGTTGTTGAAATGGGCCAGATCAGCACCAAAGAGCTGGCCAACGGTGGTGAGTCCAACTCCAAGCCATTCAGCATCAAGCTGCTGAACTGTGAAATCTCCGACAAAGAAGATGCCGTCAAGGTGACCTTCAGCGGTGCCAAAGACCCGGTAGACTCCAGCCTGCTGGTGATCGGTGGTGGCCAAGCTGCTGGTGCCGGTATCAAGATGACTGCACCAGGTACTGGCGCAGCTATCGTTCTGGGCGAACCGACCGCGGCTTTTGGCTTGGTCAACGGTGACAACGAGCTGCCCTTTAGCGCCGTGCTGAAAGGTTACGCCGATCAGACCGCCAACCCGCTGAAAGCTGGTGCGTTCACTGCAGTGACCAACTTTACTCTCTCCTACGAGTAATAGAGTGCCTTAACGTGTGACAAGGGTTGTGGTGGTGCGAGCCACCACAACTTCACACATTCTGTTTCCTCACATCGAACCCTGATCATGAAAACTTCAATGATGGCGGCCATAGCGCTGCAGCTGGTGATGATGGCGGGATCAGTCCACGCCAACGAATTCACTGATGGACTAGCCGAATCGGGCTGTACGCTGGAGGTGCTGCGCAGCATTCCACTGCAGGTTCAGCAACCGGGCACGTTGAAAATCAGCGGTTGTCAGGTTGACGGGGCGACGGTGGCATCACTGCCTTTTATTTCCATGTCCGTGCGTGGTGCCATGAGCGATGAGCTGGGCATTCTCAATAACGGCCAATATCACAAGGTATCCGGTGAGCGCTTTATTGTCTCGGATATCGTCAACAGTGATCTGGAATTCAATTTGGGGCTCATCAGCAGTCAGCTGTTTTTTCCGGACAGTACGACGCTGTTTGAACTCAGTTATATGTAAGCAAACCAATTGCTTAGTGTAGATACCTCATTACGTGAGACCTTTATGCAATTCCTAGAGTGAAAATATGAGCGTTTCAACATCAGACTCTGTGAGAAAAAAACATTATTCAAAAATGGCTTTTATGCTATGCGTGTCCGGCCTGATGGCGGTGGCAAATCACGCATGGGCAGAAACGGAGTTTAATATTGATGCGCTCGATCTGGATGAGCGGACCAAGATCGACCTCTCCCAGTTTGCCGACGAAGGCTACATCCTGCCCGGCGACTACTACCTCGAGATCGAGGTCAACAAGAACAAGCTGCCCCTGCAGAAAATCCCTTTCTACGAGAACGATACTGGCAAGGGAAAGGGTGGGGTGGCCTGCCTGCCGCAAGAGGTGATTCCCAAGCTGGCACTGACCGACGAGGCCATCGCCAAGATCGATACCTGGCACGATGGCCAGTGTGCCAACCTGCTGGCGCTGGACGGCGTAGTGATCTCGAACGATATCGGTAACGGCTTGCTGCGTATTGCCATCCCTCAGGCGTGGATGAAGTACAGCGATCCCAACTGGATTCCGCCCGAGCAATGGGATGAAGGGATCCCGGGGATGATGCTGGATTACAACATCAATGCCCAGGTCAACGAAGGCGATGGTTACTCCAACCGCAACATCAGCAGCTATGGTACGCTGGGGTTCAACTACGGCGCTTGGCGTTTGCGGGGTGACTATCAAGCCAGCTCTTACTGGGGTGATAATGAGCGGACGTCGACCGAGCTGAACCGTATCTATGCCTATCGTCCGCTGCCGAACATGGCCGCCAAGCTGACAGTGGGTGAGCAGCAGCTCAACTCCCAGCTGATCGACGGCTTCCGTTATACCGGTGTCAATCTGGCCAATGACGAGCGCATGCTGCCGCCTAGTCTGCAGGGTTATGCGCCGGAAGTGAGCGGTATTGCCAAGACCAACGCCAAGGTCACCATCTCCCAGTCCGGCCGGATCATCTATGAAACCAACGTGCCGGCGGGCCCGTTTCGCATCCAGGGTCTGGACAGCTCGGTGCGCGGCCGCCTTGATGTGCGGGTAGAGGAGCAAGATGGCAGTGTCAATTCGTTCCAGGTTGACACGGCAACCGTTCCCTACCTGACTCGCCCTGGCTATGTTCGATACAACCTGGCGGTTGGTGCGCCTTCCGAACAGACGGATTCGGTGCACGATGTGCACGGCCCTGCCTTTGTGACCGGTGATTTCTCCTGGGGGGTGGCGAACTCCTGGTCGCTGTACGGCGGCAGCCTGATTGCGGGTGAATACAACTCCATGGGATTGGGTATCGGTCGTGATCTCTATGCCTTCGGCGCTATTTCCGCCGACCTGACCCAGTCCATCGCCAAGTTGCCGGGCCTGTCGACCAAGATTGGCCAGTCGGTACGGGTGAACTACGCCAAGCAGTTTGATGAATACAACAGCTCGATCACCTTCGCGGGTTATCGCTTCTCCCAACATGACTTCATGACCATGTCGCAGTTTCTCAATAACAAGGATCGGTTGGAGAACAACACTACGACCTCGAGCGATGATTACAATACCTGGGGTGACAAGGAGCTCTACACCATCACCGCCAACAAGACCTTCTGGGCGGAGGATGCAGCCAAGGCGCTGACTGTTTATCTGGACTACACCCACAGAACCTACTGGGACCACGAGGCAGAGGATCGCTACGGCCTCACTATCAACAAGAACGTGAGCATCGGCAGCTTCAAGGATGTTTCCGTCTATGTGTCGGCCTACAAGACCAAGACCGAGAACTACGAGGATGACAAGAGCGTCATGTTGACCCTCAGCGTGCCAATAGGGGACAGAAAGAGCGCGGGATACAGCGTACAGTCCTCCAACGGCAAGGTGACTCACCTGGCCACCTATCAGGACTACAGTCGACCGGATGATACCTATCAGCTGGGGGCGGGCGTGCAGAGCAATGGCCACGCCGTGGCGCGGGGTTACTACAACCACAACAGCGACATCGGAGCGGTCAGTCTCAATGCCTACAGCGTGCAGAGCGAATACACCTCGGTTGGTGCCAGCCTGCGTGGCGGTCTGACGGCGACCCAGCACGGTGCAGCCCTCCACCAGGCGACTCGTCGTGGCGGTACTCGCATGATGGTGGATACCGATAATACCTCCGGCGTCTCTTTCAACAATGGCCGCGCCGTGACCAACCGCTTTGGCGTCGCGGTGATCAGCGACATGACCGACTATCGCAAGAGCGACACCCGGGTCGATGTGGATCAGCTGAGCGACGACATCGATGCGATGAACGCCATCAAGCAGGGGACCCTGACCGAGGGCGCAATTGGGTATAATGCTTTCGAAATTGCCGAAGGGTTCAAGCTGCTGGCCAGTGTCAGACTACCCGATGGCTCAGTGCCGCCATTTGGCGCCACCGTCGTCAAGGATTCCGGCCGTGTGCTCTCGGTGGTGGATGAAGATGGCCTGGTCTATCTGACCGGGGTGAAACCGAATGAAGCGTTTGAACTCTCCTGGGGCGGGGCCCGCCAGTGCAAGATAGTGGCGCCGCAACAAGTAACCGATCTGTCGATGAAGACTCTCACTTGCAAGTAATGGGATACCGATGAAAAAGCTGCTCTCTTATATCTGTCTGGCTGCGCTTGGCATGACCTCACTCAACGTCAATGCCGCCATTGTGCTGGATCGTACTCGTGCCGTTTATCCGGGCGGCGCCAAGTCCATCAGCCTCAACATCAAGAACGAGAACCAGAAGCTGCCCTACCTGGCGCAGGCCTGGATTGAAGATGCCCAGGGCCAGAAGATCTCTTCTCCCTTCGTGGTGCTGCCGCCGGTACAGCGGGTGGATGCCAACCAGAAGTCCATCGTGCGCATTGCCAGCGTGCCGGCCATCGATAGCCTGCCCAAGGATCGCGAGTCCATCTACTACTTCAACTTGCGCGAGATCCCGCCCAAGAGCGAGAAGAGTAACGTGATGCAGATTGCCGTGCAGTCCAAGATCAAGCTGTTCTACCGCCCCGAGGCGATCCTGCCCGAGCGCGGTGCCATCTGGCAGGATCAGGTGCTGATCAGCAAGCAGGGCAAGGCCCTCAAGGTCAACAATCCGACCCCTTACTACATCACCTACGTGGGCCTAGGTCATCCACAGGGCAAGGAGCGGACCACCATCAAGGGTTTCTCCGCCTTTATGGTTGCCCCCAAGTCAGAGCAGACGGTCACCATTCCGGAAACACTGGGAAATGAATTTGTGATCAGCTACGTCAATGACTACGGCGGATATATGGATATCAAATACCAGTGCACAGGCAATGCCTGTAAAGCCGTGAAGAGCGAGTAAGCCTTATGCTACGTTCTATCTTCTGTTCAAGTCTTATGCTGTTTGCAGGAACGGCATTGGCAAATGGCTATGTGACGCCTAACCCAACCCATGATTACTATATATCGTTGGACAAGGCTGACATTCAAAACAGACCTGGTTTTACTACCAAGGCATTTGAGTGGAATTTGGGAGGGCAATACTCAGGTATCGTTACCTGCCCAGATAGAAGCATTCCGCAATCTCCAGTGTACTATAAAGCAACAATGACGGATGGCTTGCCTCAAGCTGGTGATGGTTTTGTAAAACTAAATGACTTTTTGGATATGAAAGTCGAAATTTGGATAGCCGGTTGGAAGAAAAAATTTGTTACAGCCCCATTTCCGAATGAAAGTAACGATTACCCAAATTACTCTTGTACTAAAGGGAAAGAGACAAGAATAAATAATTTCGAAAGCGGTAGCCGTGGAAAGGTAACTTTTCGCGTGAGAAAACAAATAATTAATGGTGTGCAAATTTCAGATCGTCAAGTGGTAGAAATGTATGGCCGTTTGGGGTCTACCACTACAGATTTTAATAATTTGCCAATGTCTCGAATTACGATTACATCTGCAATATTATATGTTCCTGAAGAGTGTGTGATTAATGGTGGGCAGACCATTGAAGTAGAGTTTGGTGATTTGCCGGGGTCGGGATTGGATGGAAATAACTTTGAAAAGACGGTTCCTCTGACATTTCAATGCCGTGGTGGTGTTTTCGAAGGGGATGCTTTGAAGATCAATCTTGGTATTTCTGGAAAACCAACCTCTTTCAGTCAAGACTATCTGCGGACAACTCGGGATGGCTATCAAGGTGGAAATGTTATTTCCGATTTAGGGATAAAATTCAAACAGCTGGATGGTTCTCAGCTGAAATTGAATACCTTCTATCCGGTTTCCATGCAGGGAAATATCGGTGATTGGGGCTTTATCGCTGCACCGGTAACCCCGACAGGTGCAGATATTCCGGCGGGCGATTTCTATGCGACAGCCACCATCGTTGCCGAGTTCCAATGAGGAGATGTTTTATGCTACGGACATTGTGGATAGGCTTGGTGCTGTACCCGTTGTTGGGGGTAACGGCAGCCCCCCGTGCCAGCAATGATCTGGAATTGCTTGGCAATACGGTCCATCTCCATGGCAGGATCATCGATCAGCCATGTGTGGTTTCTCCTGAATCCCTTGATCAGGAGGTCGAGATGGGGGTAGTTGACGTGAAGGAACTCTATGGCAACGGAGTCGGGGAGCTAGTGCCGTTTTCCATTCGTCTGACCAATTGCAAGCCGGGGATTTTCCGCATGGCAAAGGTTACCTTTACTGGCTCGCAGGATACCGAACTAAGCGGCGGATTGGCATTCACGGCTGGGATTGCCAGGGGGGCAGGCATCCGCCTGTATGACGTGGCTCAATCACCTCTGAATTTGGGTAGTGCCTCCCGCGGCTATCTGCTAGGTGGTGCGGCAGATAATGAGCTGCAATTTTTTGCTAGGGTTGAAGGACATCCGGCGGCATTGACCGCCAAGAACATCCAGCCGGGCGACTATTCTGCCGTCGCCAATTTCATCGTTGCTTATGAATAAACTCAGAAGTCGTTGCGCTGTATGACTTTTGTATTGCCATGGCTGGGCCAGGTGATGACGCCACCTAGATAACTGGAAAGGTAAATACCTCCGGGCAATTGAATGAACTTGGCTTTTTGTTTGGGGGGCGTTAGCGCCGCGACCAGAGTGGCGACCATAGCGTTATTGGTCAGCGCCTGCTGGTCAATGAAATTGACAATGGTATTTTTTATCTCGACCGAAATATCGCCATTATCCCGCTCCAGATCCCCAACAGAATCCAGATTGAACAGTGTCTTTCCCTGATTGTCAGTGGCTATCACGGTGGCCACTACTATTTCTCTGTTCATGGTCACAATATATTTACTCTTTCTGGTCATTTCTACCCAGTTGTCTGGTGCCTGACAATCCCTGTGATATCTGACTGTGGTTTCTTGATTATTGTAATAGTTGTTGGAAACATTATTTCCCTGCTGGTTCATGGTTGTGATAACGCATTGAACTTCTTCGGCCACAGGGTGACCGCTACGCAACAGGAAGATATTTCCGGATAATTTCCTGCTGCTATTGTTGATGGAAAAATAGCTGATGGCTTCTTTTCCAACCAGAATTGAAATCTGCTCATCAGCTTTACGTAAAACAGGTTTTATCAAGGGCGTCAGTGAATCTATTTTCACATTCAGTGCTTTTTCCGTCTCGCTGGTCATATAGAGAGAAATCTGACCTAAATTGATAGTGCGTAGTGTATTTGCTGTCGCATAGTTATAAATGACGAGGGCTAGTGAAGTCAGTGAGACCAGCAGCAATGCAAACAGCAAAATACGCTTTGGGCTGAAATATCGGTCATATTTTCGGCGAGTATATTGCCGCCTGGCTTGAGGTTCAGGGGAAGGCGTCGGCGCATGAATTTCTTCCGCTGGTGCTGGCTCTTCAGTTTCCCCTGCGAGCTCAATTGGAGCACAAAACATATAGCCAACCCGTGGGATGGTATCGATCGCATCCATCAAGCCGAAGGATTCCAGCTTTCTTCTCAACGAGAGTATCTGCCGGTTCAAATTGGTATCGGTATTGTCCTGATTTGGCCACAAGGCATCCTGCAGTTTGCTTCTTGGAATGACAGTGCCTGCCTCATCACACAGCATTTCGAGTAGCTCGGCTTCCTTGTTGCTGAGCTTGATGTCCTTGTCCCCTTTCGAGAGTCGGAATATTGCAGCGGAGAAAAAGATATCCTCAGCAATTTTATAAATTTTGTTACTCATGTGTGACTCGTCTTACTGCCAAGGAGTGCATTTTACCACCATGCAGTCTTTGTTCAAATAATGATAAATCGTCAATTTCTTTTATTATCATATGGTTAGCTTTCCTACTAAATGCATGGTGGGGGGTATGGTACTACAGCCAATTAATTTGGTTCAAAAAATGTGCAAAAAAAAGGCCGTTTATGTAATCGTTCTCACTTATTCAGACTGAGGAGGAGGATTTTGATACCACCAGCATTTTATTTTGAGTCATATGTGTATTTGGATGGCTCCATGGTGTCAGTTTTTGTCGCATGAATAATTATTGCGACCTAATGATATTCTGAAATTGTTTCCGCTGTGGCTTGAGATTGCCGCCAAGATCGGGCCAGGGGATCCAGTGGTCGGGGACCATAAAGCCGGGCAGGGCGCTGCGGATCCAGGCTGCCAGTTCGGAGTCGGGAACCGGTTCGCCGTGCCAGTCGATAAAGGCGGCGGGGCGTTGCCCCCACTCGTCGCTCGGTACCG
>NZ_QAJD01000075.1:5969-6156 GCF_003061465.1 Aeromonas sp. HMWF017 | reverse complement strand
GGTGGCGCCGCGCACGCAGATCTCCTGTTCCCGGATGCACACTTTCCGCCCCGGTAGCGGTTTGCCAACTACGCCTGTATCGCCGGGGATAGCGGTGCAGACCTGACTGCCCATCTCGGAGAGACCATAACTCACCTTGGGTTCGAGCCCCATGGAGCAGAGGCGGCTCACCAGCGGTTGCGGGATG
>NZ_QAJD01000075.1:0-5905 GCF_003061465.1 Aeromonas sp. HMWF017 | reverse complement strand
GCGCCAGAGCTGGGTCGGCACCAGCGAGAGGTGAGTGATGGGCTGGCACTCCAGCCGCTCCTTGAGGGAGCGTTCACGTTGATCCAGCACTAGCGTGGCGCCCGCCAGAAAGACCCGAAACAGGATGGCGTAGCCGCCCACATGGAACAGCGGCAGGGAGAGCAGCCAGCCGCAGGCCTCATCGAGGGGAATGAGGGTGGCAGAGCCGCGCGCCGAGGCAAGGTGGTTGCAGAGCCGGTGCACCACCGCTTTCGGCGTACCGCTGGAGCCGGAGGTGAGGATCATGTTGTTGAGCTGGGTCGATTCCAGCGGCCATGTTTCCTCGCTTGCCGGCAGTTCGTGCGTGAAGTCGAGGCACAAGGGTTGCCAGTTGCCTGCCGGGATCTCCCCTGCCGACCAGAAGGCATCGGCATCGAGTTGCACCGCCAGCTCGCGCTGCTTTTCGAGAGGAAAGGCGGGGTTGAGCGGGCAAAACACCACGCCGCTGCGCACGCAGGCCCACGCCAGCAGCACATCTTCCAGCGCACCGCGCACCACCGCCGCCAGATGAGCGCCACGACGCACTCCGGCTTGTTCCAGCTGTTGGCACAGGCTGTTGAGGCGAGCATCGAGCTGGCGATAACTGAGAGGCGAGGCGGTGTGGATGGCAATGCGGTTCGGGGCTGTGATTGCCCGGTGGCGTACCGGGCAAGGCGTCTGTTCGAGTGAACGGGAGGGGTCAATCACGGTAATACAGTTGCTCCAGTCGGCTCAGATCCGGTTTGCCATCTTCCCCCAGCAGATTGCCTGCCATCCAGCGGCGGGTATCCAGACCCGGCGCCTGTTCCGGCGCCCATTCGCCCGCCAGATGAAAGAGCTGGTTCAGGCCCAGATCCGATTCGAAGCAGGAGGAGATGATCACCTTGAGCCGCAGTTCGCGGGCGCGGGCGATCAGCGCTTCGCAGTTGGCGAGTGAACCGAGCAGGGTGGGTTTGAGCACCAGCGCGCGCAGTTGCGGGATCGGCTCCCACGGCTTGCCCTGCGCCAGCAGCTCATCCAGCGCCACCGGCATGCCGGTGCGGTTGGCGACAAAGGCTATGTCGGCAAAGTCGGCGCAGGGGTCTTCCAGATACTCGATGCGATTCGGGTCGAGGTGGCCGCAGAAGGTCCACGCCTCCTCGCGAGTCCAGCCCTGGTTGGCATCCAGCACCAGCTTGAGGGAGGGAAGGCGGTCGCACAGCAGGCGGATCAGCGCCAGCTCGTCACGCATCGGGTAGCGCGCTACCTTCAGCTTGGCCTTGCCGGGCGTGCGGTGCAGCCACTCTTTCCAGTTGCGCAGCAGCTCCTGGGGGGAGCCTTGAATGAGGGGATAGGGCTCCGGCAGCGGGTTGCGCTGCTCGGGCCATGTCCGGCGCGCGCAGTCGAGGCCAAATTGCACCGACGGCAGCACGGGGTTCGGGGTATCGCCGGTGGCCAGGGCCGCCAGCGTGGCAAGGGCTTCTGCCTCTGCCTGTTGCAGGCTCTCTTTCGAGAAGCCGGGCAGGGGGGCGATTTCCCCCCAGCCGTCGTTGATGCGTACCAACAGCCCCTCTCGCGCCACCTCCACCTTGCCGTGAAAGGTCAGTGGCTGGGTAAAAGGCAGTTGATAGCGATACAGGGCGAGTGTCATCAGGGGTTCCGCTTGTATTTGGAGAAGTCGGGGCGACGCTTTTCGTTGAAGGCGTTGCGGCCTTCCTGACCCTCTTCGGTCATGTAGAAGAGCATGGTGGCATTGCCCGCCAGCTCCTGCAAGCCCGCCTGACCATCACAGTCAGCGTTGAGGGCGGCTTTCAGGCAACGCAGCGCCATCGGGCTGTTTTGCAGCATTTCGCGGCACCAGCGCACGGTTTCACGCTCCAGTTCTGCCAGCGGCACGACGGTGTTGACCAGACCCATGTCGAGGGCTTGCCGGGCATCGTACATGCGGCAGAGGAACCAGATTTCGCGGGCCTTCTTCTGGCCGACGATGCGAGCCATGTAGGAAGCCCCCCAACCGCCATCGAAGGAGCCCACTTTCGGGCCGGTCTGGCCAAACTGGGCGTTGTCGGCAGCGATGGTCAGGTCACACATCATGTGCAGCACGTGGCCGCCACCGACCGCGTAACCGGCCACCATGGCAACCACCGGCTTCGGGCAGGTGCGGATGTCGCGCTGGAAGTCGAGCACGTTGAGGTGGTGAGTCCCCTCGTCATCGCGGTAGCCACCGTAGTCACCACGGATCTTCTGGTCGCCACCGGCGCAGAAGGCTTTCTCGCCAAAACCGGTCAGGATGATGGTGCCGACCTGATCGTCATAACGGGCATCGGCCAGCGCCTGCAGCATCTCTTTGACGGTGCGGGGACGGAAGGCGTTGCGTACCTGGGGACGGTTGATGGTGATCTTGGCAATGCCATCGTTGGACTTGTGATAGAGGATGTCCTCGTAACCGGCGGAGCAATCCTGCCACTCAACCGGAGCGTACAGTTCCGCTTCCGTCATTGCTTCAATCATGGTTTTTTCCTTCTGATCTGGGAGAGTGCAGTTGAGCACCGAGTTGAACACTGAGTTGAGCAATCCCGGCATGTTGAACAGGTGCATACAGTTCAGCTTCCGTCATTGCTTCAATCATGACTCTTCTCTTCTTGTTGGTTGACCCACTCCGCGAGGAGTCGGGCAAAGTTATCAGGCTGATGGGCGTGCAGATTATGGCCGCCATCCAGCACCAAGTGGTTGATTCTGCGATCCTGGTTCGCCAGCTGGCAAGCCAGCTGATGGAATTTGTGATCCCGCTTGCCACTCACCCAGGTGACCGGCAGCTGGCTCGCCATGAGCCAGGGGGCGAGATCCGGCTGCTTGCCTAGCGAGGTTGCGCGCAGCATGGTGGCGATGCCCTGACTGTCGTTGCCAAGGCGGCGGGCGATCTGGCTGGCCCGGGCCGCATCGTCAAGATCGGCAAACACCCCTTGCCGGTACCAGTCTGCCAGCACGTCAGCCAGTGGTTCCTGCTCAAAGCGCCGCGCCCACTGTTCATCGTGCTGGATGCGGGCGGCCCGTTCACAGGCCGGTAACCCTGGGTTGCAGTTCTCCAGCAGCAGCCCCCGCAGCCCGGTGGGCTCGCGGTTGGCGTGGTAGAGGGCCAGTCGCCCCCCCAGCGAATAACCCGCCAGCAGATAGCGTTCAATGTTGCGGCTGGCCAGCTCGGTGACCAGCCACTGGTGGCTCTGCTCAAAGTCGCTGACGTTGAGATCGCTATGCTGGCCGTGACCCGGCAGATCGAGGGCGATGCAGTGGGTGGCGGGCAGCCGGTCGATCACCGGTTGCCAGTCGCCGCTATCCCCCAGCAGGCCGTGCAGCAGCACCAGCGGCACATTGGCATCTTTATTTGCCACGGATGGCGGCCCCCAGCGCCTTGAGATCATCGGCCACTTGCTCGCTCGGTACCCGGATCTCGATCAAGGTAACGCCATGTTGGAGGGCGGCGCGGTAATCGCGTTCGAACTCGGCCAGTGTGGTCGGCGCCCGATAGGCGAGGCCAAACATGGCGGCAGCATGTTCAAAGCTGAGGCCGTGGGGCAGCCGGTAGTAGCTCTCCAGCAGTTCCCCTTCGGTGGGCACCGGCAACATACGAAAGATGCTGCCGCCATCGTTGTTGAGCAGGATCACCACCAGCGGTCGGCTCGCCTTGCTGAGCAGGGCGAGGCTATTGAGATCGTGCAGGGCGCTGAGATCCCCAAGCAGCAGGGTGGTGGGCTCATCGCTGCCCGGTTCGACCGATTGGGCAAACCCGTAGGCGGTGGCGATCAGGCCATCGATGCCGGAGGCGCCACGGTTGGTCATCACCCGGCTCGGCCCCTTGCCCGTTTCGCCGAGCATATCCATCAGTCGGGCTGGCATGCTGTTGCCGACAAACAGTTGGCCTTCGATCAGGCGGTTGAGGCGATGGCAGACCCCAAGCTCGGAGAAGTGCTCGCAGGCGGCGGCGATCTGCTGGCTGGCGTTGTGTTGCAGCTCGGCCAATGTGTGCCAAGGGGCTTGTGTGGTGACCGGATGGGCCGCAGCAAAGGCGCTGGCACTGCAGAGCAGCCGGTTGCGCAGCCGGTAGTCGGGATCGAGCCGCGCCGGTTGCGGATCCACCAGCCAGTAATCTTGCCATGAATGGTGTTTGATGAACTGGCCGAGCCGCTTGGAGACAAGCCGCGCGCCAAATTGCAGCAGCACCTCGGCGCGGCCCAGCTCGGCGACGAATTCAGGGTCGTTGAGCGCCATATCCATGTGGATGAGGTTGCGGCTATCGAAGCGGATCTGGCTCTGCAGATCTGCCAGCAGCGGCCAGCCGAGTTGCTCCGCCAGCGCGGCGGCAGTCTGTGCCTGCTTCGGGTCGGTAATGCGACCAGCTACAACGATGCCGCGCTGTTGCCGAAAGGTTTCCCATTCTGCCTGAGGTGGGCAGGTCGGCTCGCTTTGCTGCCACGGGCTCCAGGGTTTGTGCGAGCCGAGCCAGTCACCGAGGGGGGCCAGATAGTCGGAGAAATCCTGATAGTGCTCGCCCGGGTAGAGGGGCTCGGGGTACATGCAGTTGAAGTGCACCACCCCGGGAGTGAGAGCCTGCTTGGCCAGCGCCTGATCCACCGAGCTCAGCACAAACGCCGCCGGAATGGTCGGGGTGGGGCTCGGCAGGTTCTGCTGATAGACGGGGTAGCGGCCGAAGATCCCCTGCTGGTCGATCGCCTGATTGGCGCCGTTGTCGATAAGCTCGTGAGGGCGATCGGCGGAGAGAATAATCAGCGGCACGCCGGTGAGCTGGGCCTCTGCCACGGCGGGCCAGAGGTTGGCCACCGCAGTACCCGAGGTCATGATCACCGCCACCGGCCGGTTGCTCCCCTTGGCCAGCCCCAGCGCCATAAAGCCGAGACCGCGCTCGTCAAAGTGCAGGTGACGACGAAAGCCCTGATGGGCCGCGGCCGCCATGGTCAGCGGCGCAGAGCGGGAGCCGGGGGCCAGCGCGATGTCGCGCACCCCGAGGCGAAAGAGCTCCTCCAGCAAGAGGGAGGACCAGACGTGGTTGAAGGTGGCGTGCTGGCTCGAAAACGGGGTGCAGGCAAACTCTTCGCTGGCAGGCTCTTTACGGGTGGGCATAGGGGCTCTCGTAGCGTGAAAAGGGTGAATGACTATCCCAGCAGGGAGAGCACATTGGCGATCTTGTTGTCGAGCTCAGCCCACTCGGCGACAGGCTCGGAACCGGCGACAATGCCGGCACCGGCAAACAGGGTGACGCTGCCCGGCTGAATGCGGGCGCTGCGAATGGCGACCGAGAACTCGGACGTCTCCCGACTCAACATGCCGCAGGCTCCGGCGTACCAGCCCCGATCATAGGGCTCGAACTCGCGGATAAAGGCGAGCGCTGCCTCGCGCGGGGCGCCGCCCACAGCCGGAGTCGGGTGGAGGGCATCGAGCAACTGCCAGTCGCAGACCCCGGGCTTGAGCTCGGCTTCGATATCGCACTTGAGGTGTTGCAGCAGCCGCAGTTTGAGAATGCGTGGCTCGGTCAGGGTGGCATCGTGGGTCAGTGGCGCCAGACGGCTGAGGATGTCGGCGTGTACCAGACGGTTCTCCAGCCGGTTCTTGCTGTCGGTGAGCAGCTCGGCGGCCAGTTGGGCATCGACCTCTTCATCGCCGGAGCGGCGAATGGTGCCCGCCAGCGCCTCGGTAAAGAGGTGGCGATCTTCCCGGCGGTAGAGCCGCTCGGGAGAACAGGCGATAAAGGCCTGCTCGGGGGAGAATTGAAAACCGAAGTGGAAGCAGTCCTGGGCGTGGCGGGCCCACTGGTCGAGCATGGCCCAGGGATTGATATCCGCATCATGGTTCGGACTGGTCAGCCGGCTCTCCCGCGACAGCACCACCTTGGGAG
>NZ_QAJD01000074.1:0-2110 GCF_003061465.1 Aeromonas sp. HMWF017 | reverse complement strand
AAGCTTTCATCAAGCGCGATGATTGAGAAGAACCTCAGCAAAATGCCACTTACAAGCTTGTTTTTGCAGCGATATTGTGAAGATATAGCAGATTATCAGATTCGTCGTTTGGCTCTTTATGCCAGATCGCTGGTGCAGAGTGGGCATTCATTGAGCCGGTGGCGACTTCTTCGTTTAGCTGGATTGAGTGATGAGCGATTAACCTCGTTGGCTGATGACCTATTGCGAGATGTGTTGGGGGATTGATGCAGGATATCCGTTTTGAAAAAATGTCTGACGATACCACCATCTTGGCGATAGGTTCGCTTTTTCGACGGATTGATAACTCCCAATGGGGAATCAATCTGGATCTGTCTCCCAAGGCTGCAACTGCTTCATTGAGGCTCTCGAATATCCCGGTTCTGGCCCGTAAGCGAGTATTGAACCCTACTCAGGAGCATAAGCCTGCGGGGTATCATCTCGTTTTTACTATCGATAACACGGGAACTTGGCAAAGAAAGAAACTGGGTGATTATCCGGTTGCGTCAGTGATTCGTGCTATGGACAAGCGTCAACACTGTTTCTATTTTCTTGCCAATGACATAGAGATTTATCTTCCCCAAATGGAATTGGCGCGAGCCTTGTTGCTGCATGATGGTTACCTCTCTCGTTCAGCGTTGGAGCCGGATTGTCTGAGAAGTGAGTTTTCGATTGAACACGTCAGTCCCGATGTTGCCCGGGTGAATGTGTTGCCTTCCTCCAGCTATCCGCTCAAGTCTCTTGATGACTATGAGTCGCGGCGCATATTGAGCTGGATCTTGATCGATCCCGACGCCCGAGCCTCCTACGAGAGCATAGGGCACTATCAGAAACTGAACGGTTATGAGAAAGGGGGGTATCGGCAATGGGAGTTCGAGTTTACTCCCCCGCCTTTGCCGTCAGTCTCTTTTGAGGTCAGGGGCCGGTTTGATAAACAAACCAGAAGCATGCTGGTTTACGAGATTGCCAGTCTGAAAAATATCAAGGCTGCTATCCCAGATGAGGTCCAGTTTCTCCATCCCAAGCTGCGGGAGTATGTACGTGGGGAGGGGGAGGGCTCGGTGCGCTTGGTAGGTGAACGTCCTCATATTCACTCGGTGCATGATGGTGTGGAAGCCAACGCGGATACCTCACCAGTGTTATTGCGGGCGCCAGCCGTAGTCTTTGAGTTTTCCAAGGCCTTCAATACACGCAAGGTTGCCGAGAAAAAGCAGGAGGGCGCAAAGGGCAAGGTTGATGAAGAGTTAGGATCTTTGGCTTCAGCCGATGTCAGTACAGAGGAGTCAGTTGTTGGCGGTGTGCTGCCCTGCGCCGAGTGGACTGCCGAATCGGATGAAACTGATGATCTTCACCTCTACGCCAACAAGTTTGATTGCTTTGGGACAATGCTGGATCAGTTGGTCACTACTCATGGTTGCGTGATTAGATCCAAGCAACTACGCAAGTTACCAAAACTCTATCGATGCAATCGGCATCTGCTACTGGATGGTAATCCGAGATGCCTGGCTGTTGTTGAAGTAGAGTCACAGAACCGGATTTTTCATATTCTTGAAGTGGATACCTCAGATGGGGTTTGCTCCCTATCAACCCAATTATTGAGGTTGATATCGCAGCAGGGGTGGCAGGAACAGCTTAGATTATTGGAAGAAGAGCTAACCCAGAAATCACTGCACTGGCCAAGTAAACGGCTGAAAGATCTGTGTGGTAAGGATGGTTATTCCGGTATCCCTCATCCACAGACCAAATCGGTGGATAAGGGCAAGTTACATGAGGCGTCAATAGCTCACTGGGCAGCTAGATTTAAGAGTTGGATGAGTGGTATTTAAATTTTTTCTTATTCTAAGAGATAGTACCTAATGATTGTTGATAAAATTAAAATTGAAAAGTTTAGGGGGTTTGAAAATGTTGAGTTCTCTCTTGGTGAAAATCTGACTTTAATCGCTGGGCAGAATGGAACTCAGAAGAGTACCTTGCTGGGCATCCTTACTCAAACCTTCACAATACCAAATGCAAACCATCCATTTTCAAATGAAAGACCATTGAGTGGTGGATCATATCGTTCGGCTTTTCAGGACAAGTTTAGGTTATCACC
>NZ_QAJD01000073.1:14078-19173 GCF_003061465.1 Aeromonas sp. HMWF017 | reverse complement strand
CCCTTATAATGATGACGGGGGCTGCTCGTGCCAACACTCGCTCCCTTGCCACCCCCCTTGCCCACAGCCAGACCATCGACGGGATACGCTATGGCATGATCCACGATGAGACGGCCTGCATCGGCTGCACCGCCTGCATGGATGCCTGCCGGGAAGTGAACAAAGTGCCGGAAGGCGTCTCGCGCCTCGAGATCATCCGTTCAGGCCCCATCGGTGAATTTCCCGACGCCGAGTACCACTTCTTTCGCAAGTCCTGCCAGCACTGCGACAACGCCCCCTGCGTCCACGTCTGCCCGACCGGTGCCTCCCATATCCGCAAGGAGGATGGCATCGTCGATGTCGACGCGGATCTCTGCGTCGGCTGCATGTATTGCCTCGCCGCCTGCCCCTATCAGGTGCGCTTTATCAACCCGGTTACCCGGGTGGCGGACAAATGCGACTTTTGCCGCAAGACCAACCTGGCGGCGGGCAAGCAGCCGGCGTGCGTGGAATCCTGCCCCACCAAGGCGCTGGTGTTCGGTAATCTGGATGATCCGGACAGCCCCATCGCCCAACGGCTGGTGAAGGAGACCACCTATCGCTACAAGCAGGCACTCGGCACCTCGCCCAAGATGTACCGCGTGCCCAAAGGGGAGATAACGTCATGACGATGCAAGCGGCATTTCACTTCTCCTCGCTGGTGTGGGGATTTGCCCCATCGCCATCTATGGCAGTAACAGAAGGAGGAATGGATCATGTGGCATGACGCATTTCACTTCCCCTCGCTGGTGTGGGACTGGCCCATCGCCATCTATCTCTTTCTGCTCGGCATCTCCGCCGGGGCCACCACCCTCTCGGTGCTATTGCGCCGCAAGGGGGCTGGCAGCGAGAGCGGCATCATCAAGGCAACCGCCATTCTGGCGCCGGCGAGCGTGGTTCTGGGGTTACTGATCCTTATCTTTCATCTGGCCCGCCCCTGGACCTTCTGGAAGCTGATGTTCCACTACCAGTTCGACTCCGTGATGTCGATGGGGGTCATGCTGTTTCAGCTCTATATGGCGGTGCTGTTCGCCTGGCTGGCGGTGGTGTATCGCGCCGAGATTGAGACATTGCGCAGTCACCTGCTGCAAGAGAAGTTCGCATTTGTGGATGGGCTGATTGGCTTGCTCGCCCGCATCGAGCGGCTGCTGGCGCCGCTGTTGTTGCTGCTCGCCGTGCTGCTGGGGGCCTACACCGGCTTTCTGCTCTCGGCGCTCAAGACCTATCCGCTCCTGAACAACCCGGTACTGCCGGTACTGTTTCTGGTCTCGGGCATCAGCTCCGGTATCGCCTCCACCATCTTGCTCGCGGTGACTCTGTTCAAAGAGAACCGTCACAGCCAGGGGGTGAGCTTCGTGCATCGCTTCGAGCGGCCGGTGCTGGCGGTCGAGGTGTTGCTGCTGGTCTGCTTCTTTACCGGCCTCTACTTCGGTGGCGGCCAGAAAGAGATGGCCATGTGGGCCGCCATCGGCAGCGGCTTCTGGGCTCAGGTGTTCTGGCTCGGCGTGGTGGGCATCGGCATGCTGCTGCCCCAGCTGCTGGCTCTGCTGACCCCGGCGCCCCTGCGAGAGCGAAACGGCCATCTGGTGCTGGTCTGCAGCCTAACCCTGGTGGGGATCCTGCTGCTGCGCTACTTCGTGCTCTATGCCGGTCAAATGACAGTCGTATAACGGTATGATCACCAGCGCCAGCCGCCCTCGGGTGACTGGCGCTTATTTGTTGCGATTGGTTGTTGCCAGAAATGTGGATGTTATCCCCCAGCGCCGGTACGGTGCAGACGCTGCGGCATAACATAGACGAATGATTGACTGGAGGTTGTGTGCTAGCGGAGCTCGGCTATCTCTCACTGTTGCTGGCGACCGGGCTCGCCCTGCTGCAAGGGCTGCTGCCCTGGCTGGGGCTGCGGCTCGCCTCACGCCCGCTGCTCGGCTGCGCAACACCGCTGGCCCTCCTGGTCGCGCTCCTGCTGTTGGCCTCCCTGCTGCTGCTCGCCAGCTGCTTTGGCCAAGATGATTTCACCGTCAGCTATGTTGCCCAGCACGCCAACAGCGCCCTGCCGCTGGGCTTCAAGCTGGCGGCGGTATGGGGGGGCCATGAAGGCTCCATGCTCTTTTTCGTCTTTGCGTTGGGGCTGTGGGGCGCTCTGGTGGCCCTTTGCTCCAAGCGGGTCGATCCGCTGATCACCGTTCGGGTACTGGCCATTATGGGGCTGATTGTCGGTTTGTTCGGCCTCTATACCCTGATCTTCTCCAGCCCGTTTGACCGCCAGTTCCCGGGGCCGCTGGAGGGGCGTGATCTCAACCCCATGCTGCAAGATATCGGCCTTATCATCCACCCGCCCCTGCTCTATCTCGGTTACATCGGCTTTGCGGTCAACTTCGCCTTCGCCATGGCGGCGCTCCATTCGGGCAGACTGGATGGTGCCGTGGCCCACTGGAGTCGCCCCTGGGCGCTCGGCTCCTGGGTGTTTCTCACCGCCGGCATCGTGCTGGGTTCCTGGTGGGCCTATTACGAGCTCGGCTGGGGTGGCTGGTGGTTCTGGGATCCGGTAGAAAATGCCTCCCTCTTGCCCTGGCTGCTCGGCACCGCCCTGCTGCACGCCCTGGTGGTGTGCGAGAAGCGCGGCGCTTACGGCCACGCCGTGTTGCTGCTCTCCATCTTTACCTTTTCACTGAGCCTGCTCGGCACCTTCGTGGTGCGCTCCGGGGTGCTCACCTCGGTGCACGCCTTTGCAGTCGACCCCAGCCGTGGCCTCACCCTCTTATTGCTGCTCGGCTTGCTCTTGACCTGCGCCCTCACCCTGTTTGCCCTGCGGGCGGACATTCGCGCCCCCTATGCCCGCTTTGGCTTACTGTCAAAGGAGGGACTGCTCGGCGCCGCCATCCTGCTGCTCTGCGTGGCCTGCGCCAGCGTGCTGCTCGGCACCTTCTACCCCATGGTGTTCCAGTCGCTCCATCTGGGCTCGCTCTCGGTGGGCGCCCCCTATTTCAATACCATCTTCGTGCCGCTAGCCCTCTGCCTGATGGGGCTGATGACCCAGCTGCCACGCCTGCGCTGGCAGCAGCTTGCGCCACATTCCCGACTCAACGCTCTGTTGCCGCCGCTGTTTGGCCTGCTTGGCGGCGGGCTCATTAGCCTTGCCTATCTGGAACAGGGATCGGTTTCCGGTAGCTGGATTGGCCTTCTCGCCAATATGGTGAGCCTCTGGCTGATGGCCAGCCTGTTGCTCCCGCTCTTGCAACTGACTTCATTCCGCGATTTCACCCTTAACCGACTCGGCAGTCTGCTGGCCCACCTCGGGGTGGCGGTATGCGCCCTTGGCATCGCGCAGGTGAGTCACCACAGTCAGGAGGGGGGCACAGTGCTTGGTGCCAACCAGCCCTACCAGCTCGGCGCGTTCGAGTTTCGCTATGAGGGGCGCGAGCCGGTGATCGGCCCCAACTATACCGCCGAGCGGATCACACTTAGCGTGCACAAGAACGGTAAAGAGGTGGCGCGGCTGACGCCGGAGCGGCGCCACTACAGCGTGCGCACCATGAACATGAATGAACCCGGCATCGCGTGGGGAATGCTCGGCGATCTCTACGTGGTGCAGGGTGAGAAGATGGGACCAGATGCCTATGCCATGCGGCTGCACTACAAGCCGCTGGTGCGCTGGATCTGGCTCGGCGGCCTGTTGATGATGGCGGGCGGCGCCCTGCGCCTGCTCGCCCGTCGCCCCTTGCTTGCCTCCCGTTCCGTTGCGGTTGGCACCTCCCATCCCCGGCTCGAACAGGAGGCGTTATGAGATCCCGCCTGCGCCTCTTTGTTCCCCTGCTGCTGACCCTGGGCCTCGGCGCCCTGCTCTGGCTTGGCCTTGGCAACAATCCCTACAGCCAGGACGAGGCAACGCTGGGGCGAACCCTGCCTGCGTGGCAGAGCGACAATCTGCTGGACGGGAGTCCGATCCAGACCGCCAGCCTCAAGGGCGAACCCTTTGTCCTTAACGTCTGGGCCAGCTGGTGCGCCAACTGCCGCGCCGAGCATCCACTGCTGGGTGAGCTGGCCAGCGCCGTGCCCCTCTATGGCCTCAACTACAGGGACAAGGGGGATGCGGCCCGCGCCTGGCTTATCCAGGCGGGCAACCCCTATCGCGCCGTGCTGGCCGACCCCGACGGCAAACTGGCGCTGGAGCTCGGCGTCTACGGCACGCCGGAGACCTATCTCTTTGCCGGCGATGGCTCCCTGCTGACCCGTCATACCGGCCTGCTCACTCAGGAGATCTGGCAACACCAGTTTGCCCCCCAGCTTGCAAGGGCCCGCAGCAACACCGCTCGCCAGCCCGACGTGGAGAAAGAAGTGGAGAGACAAGTGCAGGAGAGCAAGCCATGAGCCGTCTCGGCCACGCCCTGATCGCGCAGCTCTTGCTGGCCTTGAGCCTAGGGGCCCTTGCCAGCGGGGTCGATACCTATCAGTTTCGCCACCCCGAGCTGCAGACCCGCGCTCAGGAAGTGGCCCGCGCCCTACGCTGCCCCCAGTGCCAGAACCAGAATCTGGTGGAGTCCAACTCCCCCATCGCGCGGGATCTGCGACTCGAAGTCTACCGCTGGGTGGACGAGGGGCAGTCTGATGAGCAGGTGATCGCCCGCATGACGGAGCGCTTCGGCGATTTCGTCCGCTACGAGCCCCCCTTCAATGCCAGCACGGCGCTGCTGTGGGGCGGCCCCCTGCTGCTGTTGGGGCTGGCGCTGTTGACCCTGTTTCGCCGCCTGACACGCACAAAGGCGCAACCCATCCCTGTCGTTAAGGCCATCGTTGAAGCCCCCCATCAACCCGCCGCCGATCCGCGCAGCGAACTGAATCTGTTGATCATGCGTGGAGAACAGGTGGGCCTCTCCCCCGACCAACCTCTCTACAGGGAGCTGAGCGCCGCCCGCCTGGCGAATACCATCCCGACAGCTGAGCTGGCCATGCGCGCGCAACTGGCCAACCTGCATGACAATCGCGGTCGCAATCATCGGCACGGGCGGGCCTTGTTGCTGCTTAGCCTCTTGGCCATCGCGGCTGTTGCCGCTGTGTATCTGAGCAGCGGCCGCTA
>NZ_QAJD01000073.1:8560-14068 GCF_003061465.1 Aeromonas sp. HMWF017 | reverse complement strand
GTCCCGATCCGCTGGCGGGGTTGAGCCCGCGGGATCTGCAGGACAAGGAGCTGGGGAGTCTGCATCAGAAGCTTCAGCGCAACCCCGCCGATCTCGACGCTTGGGCGGCGCTCGGCCAGCTCTATCTCTATCGGAACGAGTATGACAACGCCCTGCTCGCCTACCAGCGTCTCGCGCTGCTGGAGGGGGGCGCCAGTGCAGCGACTCAAGCCGCGCAGGCCACCGTGCTCTACTATCAGGCGGGCCAGCAGCTGACTCCCGAGGCAACCCGCCTGCTGGAGAGCGCCCTCAAGCAGGATGCGGGGGAAGTGAGCGCCCTGATGCTGCTCGCCTCCGATCACTTCCTGCATGGTCGCTACAGTCAGGCCATTGCCCTGTGGCAGCAACTTCTCGATGGCGAGCGCCCTCGCATCAACCGGGCTGCACTGATCGAGGCGATCCAGACGGCAAGCATAATGGGCGGGTAACCCCTTGATTGAAGGAGGGTCATCGTGGTGATATGGCGCCGCGACCACGCAAGTGGCTCAGCCCTCTCTTTCAATAGACAAGGATGTCTGGATGCAACTCACCCTGTTAAACGACTCGGGCAAATTCGATGGGCTTGATGACACCATTAGGCACGTTTTTGCCGAGACGGCGCACAAATTGAATGCCTTGTTCGATCTCTCCCAACTGGATGTCACCTTCAGCCCTTTTGCCGATGGGGATGCTCCCGATTCGGGTATCGGTGGCTGGGCCATCAACATGTATCGGATAGAACTCCAGCTTGATCTGGAACGGCCTGATATCAAAGAGGTGATCATCACCGAATTGCCTGCCGTGCTGGCCCACGAAGTCCACCATATCGTGCAAAAGAAGAACAAGGTGGAAGCAGAAACACTGGCCGAAACCCTGATTTTTGAAGGACTGGCCTGCTACTTTGAGCAGAGGTTCAATGGCGGCACACTCCCCTCGCTGTTCAAGGAGTCTCATCATCATGACTGGCAATCGCTCCTGGCAGAGATGACACCCCATCTATCCAGCAAGCAGTTCAACTATTTAGACTTTTTCTACTGCCGTGATAACCGGCCATTTCCCAAATATGCCGGTTACTGGGTGGGGTTCAATCTGGTGGCCAACTATCTGGCCAAAAGCGGCCTCAATGAAATAGAGGTCATGGGCCTACCCGCCGAGGCGTATTTCAATTAACACGCCTTCACACTGTTCGTGGCGATTACAGAGCCCAAATCCGGAGAGAAGATCATGATCCCCATTCGCTGCAAGGCCGTCTCCGGCGTTGCCCTTACCACTGTCGATGGCGAAACCAAATTGCTGGTGATGAAACGGGTCAAGGGGGGCTTCTGGTGCCATGTGGCGGGCACGGTGGAGGCGGGTGAAACCGGCGGGCAGACCATTATTCGGGAGTTTAGCGAGGAGACAGGGATCAGGGTCACCGAACTCTACAACGGCCAGTATCTGAAGCAGTTCTACGAGGCGTAGCCTGAATACGATTGAGATGGTGCCGGTCTTTGTGGTCTATTGTTCGCCCAATCAGGCGGTGATCCTCAACGACGAGCACACAGACTATCGCTGGTGTTCCCTGGCCGAAGCCAAGGCGCTGGTAAGTTTCCCGGGCCAGAAGGCGCTCTACGACCATATCTGGCACCATTTTGTCGACAATGCCCCCTCTCCCCTGATGCGGGTCGATATCCGCTGACCGCGCGCAATCCCTCCCCCACAAATGCAACACGCCCCCGGATGGGGGCGTATTCATATAAAGTCAGCGAAGTACTTTTATTAAACCAAGCAGATGGCCTACGGTCGCTCGTCAGCGGCCAGACGGCGGTTGATATCGGCGATAACCGGAGCGATGTCGGCAAGGGTATCAATCACATAGTGCGCCCCCGCTGCCCGCAGTTTGGCCTCGGCCGGTGCGCGTCGGGCTGCGATCTCCGCCTCGCTCATAGCGGCAAACTCTTCCCAGGTGGCGCCAAACTCGTTGCCGGAAACTGACAATCCCACCGTCCACATGCCAGCGTTCAGCCCTTCGCTGATACCCGGCACGGCGTCATCCACCTTGATGCATCGGTGCACTGCACTCACTCCCAGCTCAATTACGTTGGCCAGCGCCATCCAGGGGCCTGGGCGACCACCTGCCTTGAGATCGTCGGTGGCGACCCAGTGATCCGGCCGATAGCCGTGATCGGCCGCCGCTGGCACCAGCGCCTCCATCACCGGACGGGGGTAACCAGAGCAGGAGCCAATGCGAAGCCCCAGCCCCCGCAGCTCATCCAGCACCGGCAGCACTCTTGGGATGGGGGCAGCAAAGCGGGTCACCGCAGCAATCTGCAGCGGCATAAAGGTGTGATAGAGGTGGTCCACCTCGGCATGGCTCATGGGGTGGCCAAAGCGGGCCTGCCAGCGCGCATCCACCGAAGGCAGACGGCCCAGCGCGGCGATATGATCCCACTTGCCCAACCCCATGGGCTGGCGCGCCTCATCCAGAGTAACGGGGAAGTCATAGGCGCGGGCGAAGGCCTCGACGAAGATGGAGGTGGGGGCGAAGGAGCCGAAATCGACGACGGTGCCAGCCCAGTCGAGGATCAGCGCCTCTACGTCAGTGGTCGGGTGGATGGCAATCTGCAAGTCAATCATGGTGGTGTTCCTGTTTCGGTGAGAGTGCGATCTCGCCGAGGGCGCGATCGAGAATGGTGATGGCGCGCACCAGATCGGCGCGGGCGATATTGAGCGGTGGCGAGAGCTGGATGACATTGCCCTGAGAGACCTTGAAGCTGAGCCCCAGCTCCAGACAGCGGTAGAGCAGCCGCTCGGCAGCCTGGCTATTGCGGGTGCGACTCTGGTGATCGACCACCAGATCGAGCGCCCACAAGAGACCGATACCGCGCACCTGCCCGATCCGCGGGTGACGCTCGGCAAGCGCCGCGAGCTCTACCGCCATAAAGCGGCCATCCTCCTGCGCTTTTGCCAACAATCCCTCTTCGCGGATTGTCTCTATAGTGGCGAGGGCCGCAGCGCAGCCGATGGGGCTCTTCTCGTGGGTGTAGTGACCGAGCGAGATGGCCGCCGCTTGATTGAAACGATCGCGAGTGATCAGTGCGGCAAACGGCACCACCCCGCCCCCCAGCCCCTTGCCAAGGCAGATGATGTCGGGCTCGATGCCGAACTCTTCAAAGCTGAACCAGTGGCCGGTGCGGCCCAGGGCATTCGGGATCTCGTCGACGATCAGCAGCACCTTGTGGCGATCGCAGATCTCCCGCACCCGTTGCCAGTAGGCTTTTGAGGGCACCTGAACATCGGTGTTGCGGATCGGCTCGGCGATAAAGGCGCCTACTCCCCCCTCCTTCTCGATAACGTACTCCAGATAATCAGCGTAATGCACATCATCCCCCTCCCCGCGATACCAGACACCGCGATAGCGGGTGGGTGGAGGAATGCGCTCCACCCCGGCCATCAGCGGGCCCATACCGGCGCGAAAACAGGCTTCGCCGCCGACCGAGATGGCATCGAGGGAGGCGCCGTGAAAGGCATCCCACAGGGACACCACCTTGCTGTTGCCGGTGATGAAGCGGGCGAGCTTCAAGGCAATCCCCACCACCTCGCTGCCGCCGGGGGCGAACAGCACCCGATTGAGATCGCCGGGGGCCAGTTCGGCCAGGGTACGGGCGCAGTCGATGGCAACCTGATGGGTGTAGCGGCGGGGTGCGAACGGCAGATCGGCGAGTTGCTGCTGCACCGCGGCCACCACCCTGGGGTGACCGTGGCCCAGCTGATGGACGCTGTTGCCGTGAAAATCGAGGTACTGTTTGCCAGAGGCACTGGTCAGCCAGCTCCCCTGCGCGCTCTCAAGCAGATCGAGACAGGGGGTGGAGAGTGCCTGATGGAGAAAATAGCGGCTATCTTCCGCCAATCCCGCCTGCACCCCGTCACTCTGGCCTGCCCACCAGCGCGCACGTCCCTCGCCGAGGTTGATATCCCCTTCGCTATCAGCGCGGCCGCTGCCGTGCAGCTTCTTATCGTCATGTAAATCGCGGCCACGCAGCTCGCAACCCTGAGGCGCCATGCTGGTCATCGCGCGTCCCCTTGCCAGTAACAGGCGCTGGCCATGGCCGCAAGCAGATCGCGCACCCGCTCAGGGGTCACATCGCCGATATTGCCAATCCGGAAGCAATCGGCCTGGGAGACCTTGCCCGGATAGATGACAAAGCCCTGTGCCTTGAGCCGCTGGTAGAAGTCGGCGAAGCGGTAGTCAGGGTGAGCCGGAGAGTAGAAGGCGGTGATGATGGGGGATTGCCACTGTTCTGGCAGCAGTGGCGCAAAGCCGAGGGCAGCCATCCCCGCCACCAGCGTGCGCTGATTCTCGCTGTAGCGCTGATGGCGGGCTTCAATGCCCCCCTCTTCGTCCAGCTCGCGCAGGGCCTGGGCAAAGGCAAGCACGGTATGGGTGGGCGAGGTAAAGCGCCACTTGCCCCCCTGCTGCTCCATGGTCTGCCACTGGGCATGCAGGTCGAGGGAGACCGAGCGGGCACGACCGGCGCAGGCCGTGAGCGCCACGCGGCGGGCGATGACGAAGCCAAAGCCCGGTACCCCCTGAATGCACTTGTTGGCCGAGCTGATAAGAAACTCGATGCCAAGGCGCCCCATGTCGATGGGGATGCCGCCAAAGCTGCTCATGGCATCGACGATCAGGCGGATGCCGCGGCGCTGGCAGAGCTCAGCCACCTCCTCAAGGGGGTTGAGCATACCGGTGGTGGTCTCGCAGTGCACCATGGCCAGATGGGTGATCTCGGGGTGGCGCGCCAGCATCGCCTCGATGGCGGCGGGCTCCGGGCGGGTCGTCTCGCCGCAATCCAGCTCGTGGTGCCGCAGGCCAAGGCAGCGGGCCATCTCCCCCATGCGGGCACCGTAGGCGCCGTTGTTGATGATCAGCAGACACTCATCGACGCCTATCGCCGAGCCCAGCACGCTCTCCACCACATAGCTGCCGCTCCCCTGCAGCAAGACGGCGCTGTAGTCACTTTCACATTCAGGGCCGGTGGCGAGGCGCACCAGCTCGCGGCGGATGGGCTCCACCACGCCCTGGTTGTAGTCCGCATCCCAGGTGCAGCTGTCTTGCAGCATGGCGGCACGCACCGTGGCGGTGGTTGAGAGGGGGCCCGGGGTCAGCAGCAGGTAATCGACGGCGGCAGGGGCCGCAGGAATATGGGTCATGACTTCGCTCCTTTTGGTATATACCAGAATGAGCGCATTGTGGGTAACTGCCCCGCCAAGGTCAAAGGGGTGGCGCTACGTGCAACAAAAAATTCATTTTCAGCGCCGGGATCGCGATAATCTAGGAGGCCTGAACAGCAGGGGCGATGCTGGTATCTACCAACACATGTTGATGTTGCCGTTTAACCACCGGGCAGATGACCAGCCCTGTGCCCAGCCCATTGCCCAACTCATTGCACAACTTATTGCAAAACCAGGGATTTTCATGAGCAAACCGCAATATCTGCAGATCAAGGATGC
>NZ_QAJD01000073.1:5689-8550 GCF_003061465.1 Aeromonas sp. HMWF017 | reverse complement strand
CTATGGCACCACAAGAGTCACCATCCGCGAGGCACTGGTGCAGCTGGAGGCGAACGGCCTTATCTATCGGGAAGATCGCCGCGGCTGGTTCGTCACCCCGCCGCGCTTTCGCTTGAACCCCAGACGCACCTCCAACTTTCACCAGATAGTGCGGGAGCAAGGGGGTGAGCCGCGCACCGAACTGCTGGAGAAAAGCCGCCAGGCGGTACCGCCCGCGTTGATGGCGCAACTGCAGCTCAAGCCGTTCGACAGCCTGTTTCTGCTAAAACGGCTGCGCTACGCCAACGGGCGCGCCATCTGCTACTGCGAGAACCACTGCCTGCCTGAACGAGTACCCGGCCTGCTGGAGCTGGATCTCAACGGCAGTCTGACCGAGATCTACCAGGCCCATTACGATCTCCACTACGCCCGCATGCAGGTGCGTTTCTTCCCCACCGCCCTGCCGGACGAGGTGGCCAAGGCGCTGGGGGCCACCGCCGGTCTGCCCGCCCTGCGCCTCGAGCGGCTCAACTTCGATCAGCACGGCCGGGTACTCGACTTCGATCTGGAGTACTGGCGCCACGACAGTCTGGAGATCGAGGTGGATACCCAGGATTAGTCACGGGCACATCAGGAACGGCAAAACGTCACAGGGCTGTCACGGTCACGTCATAAAGATCCCCTAGCCTCTCTCTCGACCAATCTGGTTTATACCAAGCCAACTTATATGGAGAAGAGGATGAAACAGGGAACCCATCTGCTGGCCGCCGCCGTGCTGGCTGCCACGACAGCCCCGGCACTGGCCGCGACCGATCTCACCGTCTACACAGCCTTCGAACCGGAGCAGCTCAACGAGCTGAAAACCGCGTTCGAACGCCAGCATCCGGATATCAACATCAAGTGGGTGCGTGACTCCACCGGCGTGGTCACCGCCCGCTTGCTGGCAGAAAAAGCCCAGCCCAAAGCGGATGTGGTATGGGGACTGGCCGCCACCAGCCTGATGCAGCTCGATCAGCAGCAGATGCTCAATGCCTATGCACCGAAAGGACTGGATAAGCTCGACAGCCGCTTTCGCGACAGCAAGGCCGAGCCGCACTGGATCGGTCTGGACGCCTTCTTCAGCGCCATCTGCTTCAACAAGGTAGAGGCGGAAAAACAGGGGATCCCGGCCCCCACCAGCTGGGCCGACCTCACCAAGCCCATCTACAAGGGCAAGGTGATCATGCCCAACCCCAGCTCCTCCGGTACCGGTTACCTGAGCGTTGCGGGCTGGCTGCAGACCATGGGCGAGCAGCAAGGCTGGCAATTTATGAACGGCCTGCACCAGAACATCGACCGTTACACCCACTCGGGCTCCGCCCCCTGCAAACTGGCCGCCAGCGGTGAGACGGTGATCGGTATCTCCTTCGACTTCCCGGCCACCAGCCTCAAAGCCAAGGGAGCCCCCATCGAGGTGGTGTTCCCGAAAGAGGGGTCGGGCTGGGATATGGAAGCTGCCGCCATCATCAAGGGCACCCCCAAGCTGGAAGCCGCCAAACAGCTGCTCGACTTTGCCGCCACCGAACAGGCCAACGCCCTCTACAACAAGTCGTTCGCCGTGGTCGCCATCCCCGATGTAGCCCAACCGAGAGCGGGCTATCCGGCGGATATCAAAGGCCAGATGATCGACAATGACTTTAGCTGGGCAGCCCGCGAGCGCAACACCATCCTGGCCCAGTGGAGCGCCAGCTTCGACGGCAAGACCGAAGCCAAGCAGTAAGCGTGAAGGGCGGCGGTTTGTTCACGCCAGACACACCGCTGCCAATAAACTGCCAGTCGAAGGCCAACAGCTGTTGGCCTTCGCTTTTTGGTTTTAACTTCCCGAGTTTGTATTGCCTTCAATTAGCGACGCTTCGCCCATCCACACAGGGCCCAGCCACTTGTTGACGGCCCGATCTCATTTGACTGTCATCAAGCTGTCATCCCCCGATCACCTGACCGTCACACTTCACCCGCAAACTGGTATATACCAAATCAGTAGCGAGTCGAACCATGACCCAGCCCTATCTGGACATTCAACATCTCAACAAGCAGTTCGGTGCTTTTCAGGCCCTTAAAGGGATCTCTCTGACCATTGAGCCGGGGGAGTTTATCTGCTTTCTCGGCCCCTCCGGCTGCGGAAAAACCACCCTGCTCAGAGCCATCGCCGGCTTGGATCTGCCGGACCGCGGCGAGATCTGGCAAGGAGGGCGCAATATCTCCCGCCTGCCGCCCCAGGAGCGCGATTTTGGCATCGTGTTTCAGTCCTACGCCCTCTTCCCCAACCTGACGGTGGCCCAGAACATCGCCTTCGGCCTTGAGAATCAGGGGTTGGCGCGGGATCTCATCAAGGAGCGGGTGGACCACTGGCTGGGGCTGGTGGATCTCACTGCCCAGTCCCACAAATACCCGAGCCAGATCTCCGGCGGCCAGCAGCAGCGGGTGGCGCTGGCCCGAGCGCTCGCCCTCTCCCCCGGTCTGTTGTTGCTGGACGAACCGCTCAGCGCGCTGGATGCGCTGGTGCGCACCCATCTTCGCAGCGAGATCCGCGCCCTGCAGCAGCGCCTTGGCATCACCACCATCATGGTGACCCACGATCAGGAAGAGGCGCTGACCATGGCCGATCGCATCGTGGTGATGGAGGGTGGCCGCATCGTGCAGGTGGGCACCCCGCAGGAGATCTACCACCAGCCTGCCAGCCGTTTCGTGGCAAGCTTTGTCGGCACCATGAACTTCCTCGAGACCCTGGTGCTGAGCCCCAATCAGGTGCGCCTCAACGAACAACCGCTGACACTTGCCAACCAGGCCGCTGCCGGCAGCAAATTGCAGGTGGCGATCCGCCCCGAGGTAATCACCCTGAGTGC
>NZ_QAJD01000073.1:0-5679 GCF_003061465.1 Aeromonas sp. HMWF017 | reverse complement strand
GCCGTATCTTGGCCAACATGGCGTTGAAGCAACCATCGATCAGGTGGAGTTTCTCGGCGCCGCCCAGCGTCTTATCTGCACCGCCGATACCTATCTAGGCCCACAGCAAATTCTGGTGGAGCGCCCGACCCACGAGCTGCCCCGCCACGAACAGGTTGGCTGGCGCAGCGGCATGCGCTGCTCGCTGCACTGGCCCGCCGCGGCGATGCAACTGTTTGAAGGAGAGCGCCCATGACTGCCCCCTTTGCGACCTCCTCTCTGCTGCCGCCAGCGACAGCCCGCCAAGACTCTCGCTGGCAGCGGCTCTGTCGCGGCTGGAGCCGGGATCAGCTGCTGCAACTGATCCTGCTGGTGCTCGGCATCGCCCTGCTGGTGGGGGGCCTCTTGCTGCCACTGCTCACCATGTTGCAAAAGAGCCTGCAGGATGAGAACGGCCTCTGGGTGGGCCTTGCCAACTTCAGCGCCTACTTCGACTCCCCTCATCTGGGGCGCACCATAGGCAACACCCTCTGGCTCGGGGTGCTGATCACCGCGCTAGTGGTGACCATCGCCTTTGGCTACGCCTATGCCCTCACCCGCACCTGCATGCCGGGCAAGCCCCTGTTTCGCCTCATCGGTTTGATCCCGCTCCTGATGCCCTCCCTGCTGCCCGCCATCAGTCTGGTCTACTGGTTTGGCAATCAGGGGATCGCCAAGGGGCTGCTCGGCGGCGAGAGCATCTACGGCCCCATCGGCATCGTCATTGGTCTGGGCTTCTGGTGCTTCCCCCACGCCCTGATGATCCTTATCACGGCGCTCGGTCAGAGCGATGCCCGCCTCTATGAAGCCTCCCGGGTGCTGGGCAGCAGCGGCTGGCGCACCTTTGTCACCGTCACCCTGCCTACCGCCCGTTATGGCCTGCTCAGCGCCGCCATCGCCGTCTTCACCCTCACCATCTGCGACTTCGGGGTGGCCAAGGTGATTGGCGGCCAGTACAGCGTGCTGGCCACCGATATCTACCGGCAGGTGATCGGGATGCAGAACTTCTCGCTGGGCGCTGTTGCCAGCGTCACCCTGCTGCTGCCGGCGCTGTTGAGCTTTGCCCTGGAGCACAGAGTGCGCAGCAAGATGCAGGAGCAGAGCAACACCAAGGCGGTGCCCTATCAGCCCAAACCCCATCGGCTGCGAGATCTGCTGGCGCTCGGCTGGTGCACGCTCTGGGCCCTGCTGTTTCTGGCGCTGGTCGGCATGGCCGTTTACGGCTCCCTGGTGCAGTTCTGGCCCTACAACCTCGCTCTGACGCTAGATCACTACGCCTTTGACAGCAACAGCGTCTACGGCTGGCAGCCCTTTACCAACACCTTGCAGCTGGGCCTCTATACCGCGCTTATCGGCACCGTGCTGGTGATGGTGCTGGCCTGGGCGCAGGAGAAGGGACGCCACTTTGCGCCGCTGCGCCAGCTGTTGCATCTGCTTGCCATGCTGTCGCTGGCGGTGCCCGGCATGGTGCTGGGGCTCGGTTACATCTTCTTTTTCAACGGCAATCCGCTCTTTGGCGGCCTATACGGCACCCTGCCGTTGATGGTGCTCTCCTGCGTCATTCACTACTACACGGTGGGTCATATGACGGCGCTGACCAGCCTCAAGCAGTTGCCCAAGGAGCTGGAGCTGGTGGCCATCTCATTGCGCATTCCGCTCTGGAAGGCGTTCTGGCGAGTGACGCTGCCCGCCTCCCTGCCCGCACTGCTGGAGATCTTTATCTATCTGTTCGTCAACGCCATGACCACCACCTCGGCGGTGATCTTCCTCTACTCGAGCGACAGCGTGCTCGCCTCCATCGCCGTGCTGAACATGGAGGATTCCGGCGATACCGCCGCGGCCGCCGCCATGGCCACCCTGATCCTGCTGGCCGCCGCCACCGTCAAGCTGCTCCAGCTCTTTTTGAGCCGCGCCCTGCTGGATCGCACCCAGCGCTGGCGCCACCAATAACCTTATCGAGGAGTCATCATGTCCACTCTCCCCTTCTGGCTGGCCGAGGCGCTCGCCGCCGAACAACCCGCACCGCCCACGTCCCTAGTCGGCAGCCACGAGGTCGATGTCTGCATCGTCGGTGGCGGCTTTACCGGGCTGTGGAGCGCCATCGCCCTTAAACAGGCCGAGCCACACTTGCGCATCCTGGTGCTGGAGAAAGATCGCTGCGGCAGCGGTGCCTCCGGGCGCAACGGCGGCTGCCTGCTCACCTGGTCGGCCAAATACCTGACCTTAAAGCGCCTGTTTGGCGAGCAGCAGGCTGCCTGGCTGGTACAAAGATCCGAGCAGGCGGTACACGAGATCGCCCGCTTCTGCGAAACGCACAACATAGAGGCAGAGCTGAGGGTCGAGGGCACCTGCTACACCGCCACCAGCGAGGCCCAGCGCGGCCTGATGGAGCCGGTATTGCAGGAACTCAAGCGAGCCGACCTTAACCAGTGGCAAGTGATTGAAGAGGATACACTGGCGAGCCAGAGCGGTTCCCACGTTCATCTGGAGGGGCTCTACAGCCCTCACGCGGGCTCGGTGCAACCGGCGCTCTTGGTGCGCGGCCTGCTGCGGGTGGCGCGGGAACTGGGGGTCGAGGTCTATGAGCACTCCCCCATGCAGCGCCTTGAGGCGGGCCAGCCTGCACGGGTGCAAACGTCACAGGGCGAGGTGCGTGCCCGCAAGGTGGTGCTGGCCCTCAACAGCGCCATGGTGCAGCACTTTCGCGAGTTTCGCCGCAGTATAGTGCTGGTCTCCTCCGATATGGTGATAACCGACCCCGCGCCGGATGCACTGGCTGCCCAGCAGCTTGCGCACGGCCGCTCCGTGGTGGATGGCCGCACCTTTGTGCATTACTACCGCTCCACCCCGCAAGGGCGGCTGATGCTGGGCAAGGGGGGCAACACCTTCGCCTTTGCCAACCGCCATCTGGCCGAGTTCGATGCCCCTAGCCGTTATCTTGCCCCTCTCACCCGCACCCTGCGACGCTTCTTTCCGGCGCTCAAAGAGGTGCCCATCGCCGCCAGCTGGTGCGGCGCCTCCGACCGCTCGGTAGATGGCCTCCCCTTCTTCGGCCACTGGCGAGGGCAGCCCAATATCGTCTATGGCCTCGGCTACTCCGGCAACGGGGTGGCGCAAAGCTGGATCGGCGGCCAGATCCTGGCAACTTTGGTGCGCGATGAAGTGCGGGAGGAGGACAAGCCGTGGCGTGACTGCGCGCTGGTCAGCGGCCCGCGTGGCTATTTTCCGCCCGAGCCGTTTCGCTGGCTGGGGGCCATGGCGGTGCGCAACGCCATCCGGCGCAAGGAGCGGGCGGAAGATGAGAACCGTCCGGTAGCCTGGTATGACAAACAGCTGGCCCGACTGGCGGACGCGGCAGGCAAGGCGGATAAATAGCCCGGCGATAGAGGGCAACCATTTCCCATACTGTTTCGCCCCACACCCTATTTCTTGAAAATGCCGACCCGAGGGTCGGCAGTTTCATCTTACGTAAAGACCAATGTGATACAACAATGTGGATGAAACCAGACAACACAATTGACCTGTCATCACAGATTGCGAAGAACGTCTATGGCAAACTAAACTCTCGTTCGTCCGAATACGATTTGCAATTCGAACCTACGACTTAACTATGCAATGGGAACGCAACTGATTACGTAATAAATAGCATGGAGGCTTTAGTGAAAAATAAAGAAAAAATCGCAGTTTTTATTGATGCTGATAATGCGCCTGCAGGCAAGATAGATACCGTATTATCAGAGTTAGCTCGTTACGGTGTTGTTAACATTAGAAAAGCTTATGGAAATTGGAAAAATCATAATCTGAAGCCTTGGGAAGATGTACTGCACGATTATGCTATACAACCAGTTCAACAATTCGATCTAACAAAAGGTAAGAATGCTACAGACATGGCATTAGCTATTGATGTAATGGACGTCTTATACACAAAAGATATTGACGTGATATGTCTTGTGTCATCGGATTGTGACTTTACCCCTTTAGTGACCAGGACTCTTGCTGATGGTAAGTTTGTTATTGGATTTGGAGAGCGTAAAGCACCATTACCATTTGTCAACAGTTGCTCTCGATTTCTATATTTGGATGCAGAACCAGTTTTAGAGCAACCGATTCAAAAGCAAAGTAAGAACATAAAAGGCGATACAAAGCTCATCAATTTGCTACGACAAGCAATAGAGGCGGTTGAAGAAGATGATGGTTGGGCTACGCTTGGTGAGATTGGAAATCACATATCTAACCACGCATCATTTGACCAACGTAACTATGGATTTAGGAAACTCAGTGATCTATTTCAATCTATAGACCTTTTTGAAATGAAAAAAACAAATGGGTCTGTCATGTGGGTTAGAGATAAAAAGAGATCTAAGAGTATAAATAAATTAAAACAAACGACTCTCGCCTAAACCCAACACTTCATATAAAAATGCCGCCCTAGGCGGCCATTTAATCCAATAATAGCATGTCAAATGTTGTCATGATAGAAGGGATATGTAAGGTAATTTGTTTTAAGTGTTCAGACACCCTATGATTCCATTCCACCAAAATAGCAATTACCATATATTCACTGCTGACTACACCTATAACTTTTTCTCATCGTGGACACAACTCTAATGAAGCCATTACATCTCTATGACTTAACAGATTTAATAAATTGCCCAATTTGTTCTATTCCATCAAATGTAGATGGTAAATTGCCATCCTCCGTTACTATGCCAGAGAATACAACCCTTTCAAATCGCTCCAAAACATCAGCATCTTTGCTTTTTATCTCACTAGCGTAACTAGAATAGCTTTGTATGAATCGACACAATGTCTTTCTAAGGTCGATCTGCAATAACTGTGACTTAACCGACTTATAATTAAAGAGAAGAACCCTGAAATAATATATAGATATGGCGACTAAAGATATTGTAGGGAAAATTGATACCAATAGGCCATCTCTAATAATAGACAAACTATCAATATTGGCATAAATAAATATAAGCTCAGCAACTATCGGTAAAACTATGACCAATGATAAAAGCTTAAGCCAGAACAAAATCCCATCGCGTTCACGTATCTTTTCTTTTGATAAGTCATCAAAACCTTGATACAAACCAACAAAATTATATGCATTTTCATATCTAGATAAAGAATCTTCAATTGATTTTACTCGATGCTCTCTTTCACTTAAATCCTTATCCCATTCTTCTTTAAGTTGCTTAGCCTTCGCCGCAACTGCGTCAAAGTTTTTAAGTGTTTCAATCTCATCACTGTTTGCCACAGCCTTAAAAATAGCTATAGGCATATCACGAATTGCGAATTCCATTTGTTATTTCGCTGATTTTTCAAACAGTTCTATATTGTTGAAAATAAATCTTCTGGCACTATCGAACTCAAAGGATAAATCATTTTTAGTTGAGAGATATAATTCAAAAAGAAACCGAAAACACATGGAACAAATTTCATCCAAACCTTCTTTGTTCAGCTCTTCGCTATCTGCCAATCGACTAATAAATCTATCACCTATCCACTTTATATTTATTTGGCAGAATTGGTTCCATTCATCAGGATTTTTGTCCATGGCATTAATTACTAAACGAATCATACTATTTCGTTGTTTATCAAAGTCATTCGAGGTAAATAGACCATCAATTCTTTGTCTAAACTTAGACAGTACAGTTT
>NZ_QAJD01000072.1:0-1931 GCF_003061465.1 Aeromonas sp. HMWF017 | reverse complement strand
CAGGGATTACTGATTGAGATGATAATAATGGGTCATTGTCGATAAAGATACTCTCTAAGCTTGATAACGTATCATTACATTTATTTAGAATTTTATCTACATATGATTTGTCTGAATCTTTAAAATCTTTAGCAAATCTATCAAGATATACTTTTTTAGTATCATATAAACGAGGCATGGACTCTAAACAATGTTGCAAGAAGAGAAGACGTACAGCCACCTCTTTATGCTGATATCTCTTGTCGCTGAATTTAACTTTCTGTTTGAAGAAATCTTTTTTAGCTATTTTGTTTATGGCTGCAACAACGTCACCTCCATACGCATTTCTTTTTTCTGCGGCATTTAATGGGGAGGCTTCATTTAAACGGCTAAACATATCTTCAATTAATTCAATATCATCTGTCTCAATAACAACAATGGGGAGATTTGTTGAATCAAACCTATTTTTTATTTTTGAGTACTTACTACTTAAGTCATTGTATGTTAATCCACCAATACTGATTGATGGATCTCGAAGGTATGTAATGTCTTCTCTAAGTGCAAACTTACCATCAATAAATTGCCATATTGCTTCTAACCGCTGTCGTCCATCTATAATTGCATACTCATATCCAGTCTTTCTGGCTTCACTTCTATCAAATTTATGGAAGTAAATTTTTGGAATATCGTACCTATTAATTATGGAGTCTATCAGTAGTTGTTTTTTTTCTAGAGTCCACACATCGCCATTGCGTTGATAATCTGGGTTTACAAGAATTGCATCTCTTTCTGAATAAATACTAAAAACAGTGGAGTGTTCCATGAAATGAGGGTCAATATAGCTCATGACAATTCCTTCTTTATCATGTCCCCAATTGATTGTAGCTCGGGGAATACAGAGAATTTTGTAACACCAAGTATCGATAGTTCTTCTCTTAAACTAGGTTTCGCACTACTTGGAATCACATAGTGAGTTATATGTTTTTTATCTCCGATCTTGTCTAGAGGTGTTTTATCCCAATGGCTGATAGTGAAAACACCCATTTGAGCTTGTATGCGTGAGTTATTTCTGGTCGCAATGGCCGCAATGGGTAAAATACCTTTATCTTTTCCTTTGTCGTATTTTTCTGTTGTGTAGCTTCCAAGGTACTCATTTTCTTCAAAAGCAGGTATATATTTTTCACCATTAGTGTTTGAGTTTAAGCTATGGGGCGATAACACCCATAATATACCATCTGAGCTGTCTTCACCATTGACAGCGAAATACAATGAGATAAGGGGGTTTTCTGTCCAGTCAAGTAATCTGGTGGGAACACCGTAGTGCTGCATCATAAATAACCATTCGAAGTCATTTGATGGAGATTTTTTATCCATCAAAAAACTAGCATTCTGTCTGAATTTATTTACAAGTGCAATTTCTGTTGGGGGGTTAGCCAAGCGATCGTAACTTGACAATAATTTCCACGCTATGTTTTCTTGACCTCTATACCATATTGGCCCCCACTCGTCCGTGATATCTCTTTTAAGATGACGAATCAAATCTGAAATACTTTTTATTTCTTTTGGTTTTGCCAAGATTTTTAGTCCTATAAATTCACTTGGGGAGCAATTAGAATTAGGTTAATGTAGTTAAGGTTTTTTAATCAGTTTTAAAGCCTCAGCTATCAACTATATGAGATCAAATTTTATTAAACATAATTAATTTGGTGGAGCTATCGAGCGAGCAAATATTAGTCATCTTAAATTTGAAAAAAAACACGCTACCGCCCGTGGATTACAGCTTCCAATATGCTCAATTTACCAGCGAAGGCAGCAACCCATCGCAGCAATAGGTACCGGATGGCTATGTTAAGCCAATTGAATCTGGTCGCACTAGTCAAAAAGTGGCGTAAGTGTCAGTAATGACTGATTTTTTGCGCTGGCTCAACAAATCGCACTGACCGGGCACAGGA
>NZ_QAJD01000071.1:14073-22107 GCF_003061465.1 Aeromonas sp. HMWF017 | reverse complement strand
ATCCAGCGTAGCTGGAAGGGGTCGGCGGTGGGGCGCACGGTGAAGGGGGCATGCTTTTGCAACATCCACTTGGCGGCCTTGAGGGGGATGCCGGGAGCTGCCCAGGGGGCCGCATAACCCGGGGATATCTGCCCGGCGTTGGCATGGCTGGTTTCAAGGGCAACGCCCCCTTGCCGCTCCAGCAGGGTTACTTTGTGACCCGCTTTGGCCAGATACCAGGCGCTGGTTACCCCAATTACGCCGCCACCGAGAACCACTATCTCCATATCGTCTTTCCTTGACTGATCTCCTGATGTGGCCACCACCATAATCAGCCGCCACAGGATATTCAACCGCTCTACGCAGGATTGGGATCTCCGTCTGCCTGCCGGTCACAGGCTGGTGTTTGGTGCGATGGTGAGCCTGATTGCCAGCGTAAATCGCTGCGCTGTTGTCAGTGTGAATGCGCCAGGGGACATGGTCCGCTTACAACTGCTCCAGCTTGATCAGGTACTGCTCCGCGGTGGCCAGAATGGCCTGCTGTTGCGCTGCGGCTTGGCCATCCCAGTTGGCATAGGGGAGGGCGAGGCGGGGATTGCCGCCCAGTTTGTCCCGATTGCGCCAGAGAAAGTGCCAGTAGAGGCTGTTGAAGGGGCAGCTCCCGTCGCCGTGGCGGGCTTTCACCTGATAGTGGCACCCCTTGCAGTAGTGGCCCATCCGCTCGAGGTAGGCGCCGCTGCTGGCGTAGGGCTTGCTGCCCATCAGGCCGCCATCGGCAAACTGGCTCATGCCGCGGGTGTTGGGCAGTTCCACCCACTCGATGGCATCCACATAGATGCCGAGATACCACTGATCAACCTCATCGGGGTCAATCCCTGCCAGCAGGGCAAAGTTGCCGGTCACCATCAGCCGCTGGATATGGTGGGCGTAACCGTGCTCAAGGGATTGGTTGATGGCGTGGCGCACGCAGGCCATCTTTGTTTCTCCATTCCAGAAGAAACCGGGCAGCGGCCGGTTGGCCACGAGAAAATTGGTGCGCTGATAGTCGGGCATCTTCTCCCAGTAGATGGCACGGACAAACTCGCGCCAGCCGAGGATCTGGCGGATAAAACCCTCCACCTGTGCCTGCGTGATGGCGGCCTGATTGGCCTGCCTGTGGGCTTCGGCGGCGCGGATCACCTCAAGTGGATGAAGCATCTTGCTGTTGAGGGAAAACGACAAACGGCTGTGAAACAGGCTCCAGCCCCGCTCGCTCAGGGCATCCTGATAGCGGCCAAAGTGAGGCAGGCAGTGGGCCAGAAAATGGGCCAGCAGCTCGCGGCTCTGGCGCCGGTTGATGGGCCACGGTAGGGCGCTGGCATCCACCTCGCCGATGGTGCTGACCCCGTGGCGGGTCAGCATGGCATCAATCTCGCTCACCTCGTTGGCAAAGGTGAGGGGCGCCGGGATGGGCTGGCTCGCCGGCAATTTGGCGCGGTTCTCGTCATCAAAGTTCCAGCGCCCGCCAAGGGGTTGGCCGCGCTCATCGAGCAGCACTTGATATTGCTTTCGCAGGGCGCGGTAGAAGAACTCCATCCGGCTGTGGGGGTAGCGCTGCCAGCCATCACGGGGGGTGAGAAAATGCTCGCTCTCCACCTCGGTGGCAGGGATGGCAAGGCCAGCGGCCCAGCTTTTCAACTGGTTGGCGAGGCGCCACTCGTCCGGGCTCTGCCAGGCAAAACTGCTGGCCTGAAGTGCTTCGAGCTGAGCCTCCAGCAAGCCCGGCAAGTCGGACCAACGGGCGCTCTCATCAAGGGTCAGGTAACAGACGCGGTGGCCCGCTTGGGTGAGTGCCGCTGCAAAGGCGCGCATGGCGGCAAAGAAGGCCAGCACCTTCTGACGATGGTGGCGGCAGTAATCGGTCTCTTGGCGCAGCTCCGCCATCAGATAGCAGACCGCCGGATCCGGCGTGCGAAACCAGCTGTGACCGGCGTTCAGCTGATCGCCGAGAACAAGGCGAAGTTCCATCAGACTCGATCTCCCTCAGGTTGCTGACTGCTGTGACGAGCGTGGCGACAGCGTTCGCTGCAGTAGCGAACCTCCTCCCAGCTACGCGCCCACTTGCGCCGCCAGCTGAAGGGGCGCTGGCAGACGGGGCAAATCTTCTCGGGCAGATGGGGTTTGCGATGCATGATGGCTTCCGGCCTTGGCTGATGGGGTATGTGGCGTGTGGCTAGGGAGAATAACGAACCGGGGGGGGCGGGCGGATCAACCTCACTGCCTGTTTGCCGCGCAGATGCCCACTTTGTGAGCGGGCGCACAGCCCGTCGGTGCGCCCCTTGTTTGCCAATTAACCTGCCGTTAACGTGGCGAGGCTGCCCGTTGGCAGCATCCATCAATGGATCTTGTTGGCCACCGACTGTCTACAACCGATATGGAGGGGAGTGATGCCAATCATGACAGCTACGCCCCGGGCAGCTTGCCTGCTCGCCCACTGGTATACCCGGGATCCCATTCTCACCTTCGACTTTCCTCACCGCTGATTGGCGGCACCCGCCGTTTGAATTTGTCAGCCGGACGACCCTGATCGCCCCGGCCTCTTTGCCAATCCCGATTTCAAACACACTGGCCCCGCGCCGGTGAGGAGTCTTTTATGCGTCGTATACCCGAGCCGTTTCGTATCAAGATGGTCGAGCCCATCAAACAGACCACTGGCGCCGAGCGCCGTGCCGCCCTCGAGGCCGCTGGCTGGAACCCCTTCCTGCTGCTGGCCGAGGATGTCTATATCGATCTGCTGACCGACAGCGGCACAGGTGCCATGTCCGATCGCCAGTGGGCCGGCATCATGATGGGGGATGAGGCCTATGCGGGCAGCCGCAACTTCGTCGAGCTGGAGCGCGCGGTGCGCGAGATCTTTGGCTACCAGCATGTGATGCCCACCCATCAGGGGCGCGGGGCCGAGCAGATCCTCTTCCCCGAGCTGGTCAAGCGCTGCAAGGGCAAGGCGCCGGTCTTTATCTCCAACTATCACTTCGATACCACCAAGGCCCACGTGGAGTTGGCTGGCGCGCGGGCCATCAACCTGCTCACCCCGAAAGCCCTCGACACCACGGCCCCCTACGCCTGGAAGGGGGATTTTGATCTCCCTCGCCTGACCGACACCATCGAGACCCTGGGGGCCGACAACGTGGCCGGCATCATCATCACGGTCACCTGCAACAGCGCTGGTGGTCAGCCGGTCTCCATGGCCAATATGGAGGCGGTCTCCGAGCTGGCCCGTCGCCACCATATTCCGGTGGTGATCGATGCCGCCCGTTTCGCCGAGAACGCCTGGTTTATCAAGGAGCGGGACCCGGCCTATGCCAAACACAGCATCAAGGAGATAGTGCGCCAGATGTTTGCGCTGGGGGACATCTTCACCATGTCGGCCAAAAAAGACGGGCTGGTCAATATCGGCGGGTTGTGTTGCTTTAAAGAGGATCTCGACCTGTTCCGCGCGGTGCAGGTGCGCTGCGTGGCGATGGAGGGGTTTGTCACATACGGGGGCCTTGCCGGGCGGGACATGGCGGCGCTCGCCATCGGCCTGCGCGAGGGGATGGATGAGGAGTATCTCACTTACCGCATCAGTCAGGTGGCTTATCTCGGTGAGCGGCTGGCTGAGGCGGGGATCCCGATCCAGACCCCCACCGGCGGCCATGCGGTGTTTGTCGATGCCAAAAAGCTGCTGCCCCATATTCCGGCCGAGCAGTTCCCGGCCCATGCGCTCGCCTGCGAGCTCTATCTGGAAGGGGGCGTGCGCGGGGTGGAGATCGGCTCCCTGCTGCTGGGGCGTGATCCCGCCACCGGCAAGCAGGAGGCGGCGGATTTTGAGCTGTTGCGCCTCACCATTCCGCGCCGGGTCTATACCCGGGATCACATGGACTATGTGGCCGACTGCCTGATCGCGGTGAAAGCGCGGGCCAGCGACATTCGCGGGCTCACCTTTGACTACGAGCCGCCGCTGCTGCGCCACTTCACCGCACGGCTGAAACCGGTTTGATCAGCAACCGATCAGACTGGGTGATCAACAGTGCCAAGCCGTGAGGATCACCGGCGATTCCCGGTTAAATGGCCAAGTAAAAAAGTCCCCGCACCAAGGTGCGGGGGCTTTCGTTTATCGGAGCGAAGTTAGTGTCAGACCGCCTGATACTCCAGCTCGACCGAGCCCAGCGCCTTGAGGGTGGACTGGGCGGAGTCACGCTGGCTGATCTGGCCGTTTTTGTTCTCCAGCAGCACGGCGCGGCGGATGGTGGCGAGATCTTCGCCGTTAAGCACCGCATGGGCGCAGGCCATCTGCATCGGCGGCAGGCTGGGGTTGAAGGCGGCGTTCTCGGCGTAGCGGCCAGAGAAGATGCGGCCATCGGCAAACTGCAGCGCCACCGCGGCATAGCCCTGGCTATAGGGGGCGTAGCTTTGACGGGCGGCGGCCAGCGCGGCTTGCCACAGCGGGTCTTCGCTTTGAAGCTGAAGCTCTGCGTGCTCCTGCGGGCTCATCAGCGCATCAGTGATGTCGAGATCCGCCGGGCCAAACGAGTGGGGCAGGAAGGATTGCAGGGCGCTCAGGTCATCCGGCAGAGAGACTTTCAGGATCTTGGCGGTGCTCAGCTCGTTCATGAACTGACGGCAGTGGCCACAGGGGGTGTAGTTGACGGTGATTTCAGAGATCCCGGTCTCGCCACCCAGCCAGGCGTTGGAGATGGCGGACTGCTCGGCGTGAACCGAGTGGAATAGACCTTGCCCCGCAAACTCCATGTTGGCGCCGAAGTACCAGGTGCCGCTCAGGCCACAGGCGATGGCACCGACATAAAACTTGGAGATGGGCGCCACAGAACAGGCGGCGGCCAGCGGCAACAGGGCGAGGCGCAGGGCGCGATCATCGAGACCTGTGGCGGCTTTCAGGGTGGCGACTTGCTCCGGCGTGAAGCGGGCGTTGAAGTCGGCACTATCCAGCATGGGCTGCACGGCTGCTTTTAGCGGGGCAGAGAGGGTATCGAATGGCTTGGCAAAACGGGGATGCATAGTGTGTCCTCAAAGGCCAATTGGGCGGCCATTGTAGGGAGCAAGCTCGGGTAAATGTGTGAGCAGGCTCACGCCCTGACGGGCAAACGGAGGGGGATGGTAATGGAAACGTTTGTCTTGTGCAAATTGTGCGGCAGGTCGCACCCCGAGAGGCCAGCAGGCCCCCCGGAATGGTCAACAGGTGGTCAATGGGGTGATCAGATCAGCCAGTGATAGATGGCAAACAGCAGCGGGGCGACGGCAGCGGTGAGGATCCCGCACACCACCATGGCGAGCGATGCAAAGGCCCCCTGGGTTATCCCCTTCTCGGCGGAGGTGGCGGTGCCGATGGCGTGGGCACAGGCCCCCATGGCGAGCCCTTGCGCTTCCGGATCGGTCACTTTGAGCAGTTTGAGCAGCGGGTAGCCGATCAGGGCACCGACAATCCCCACCACCACCACCACGGCGGCCGCGATGGCGGGAATGCCGCCGATGGACTGGCTGACGCTCATGGCGAGCGGGGTGGTGATGGATTTGGTGGCAAGGGAGGCGAGCAGCGCCGGATCTGTGCCCATAAAATGACCGATCAGCAGGGTTGTGCACACCGAGATCAAGACGGAGGCGAGGGTACAGATTAGGATGGGCTTGAGTTTGGCCTGGATCTGGCGCGCCTGCTGATAGAGCGGCAGCGCCAGCGCCACCACGGCGGGCTCCAGCAGCATGGTAATGGGGCTGCTGCCGCGCTCGTACTGCTCAAGGGGCAGGTTGAACCAGAGCAGCAGGCCGATGATCACCGCGGTCGGCACCAGCACCGGATTGATGATGGGCCAGGGCAGACGGCGATAGAGGGCGCGGGTGGCGAAATAGAGCGCTAGGGTCAGAGGGATCGCTAGCCAGAAGATCATTTGTTCATCCTCTGGTAGAGCCGACCGACGGTGGCGAGGATCAGCACGATCCCGAGCACGATGCAGAGCATGATGACGCCGAAGGATTGGCGCAGGGGCTCAAGCCAGGCCACCAGTCCGACCGCGACCGGCACGAACAGCACGCCCATGTGGCGCAGCAGCAAGCCTGCCCCCAGCTCGACCCAATGCAGCTTGATCAGTTGCAGGGAGAGCAGCACAAACAGCAACAGCATGCCGATGATGCTGCCGGGAAAGGCGAAAGGCAGGATGGCTGCCACGGATTTGCCTGCCAGCAGGCAGGCGACGATGACCATAAAGTCACGAAAGTACAGCAAGGCGCGTTGCGCGATCACGTGAACCTCATCGACTGGGAAGAAAAATCGCAGTTTACCAGAGAGGCCGGGTCGCGGCATTAAAACAATAACAACTGAAATCAGTTCGTTTGAAGCTGATTTGTATGCAGATTATCTGTTGAACATCGTCTGATAGAACCCTTTTCGAACTACAAGGAGTAGTGATGACATCCCTCTTGTCCCGAGTTCGCCAGCTGGCGAACGATAATGCGTTGCCACCCCATCTGCTGCAAACCCGTCAGTGGGAAGGGCCCCTGTGTCGGGTGCGACTCGACAACACCGGTTCTGATGCCACCCCGGTTGAGCGCTGGGTGCTGTTTGACGGCAAGCTTGGCCTGCCGGTGGAGAGCGCCATCTATGGCGAAGGATTCCAGATGCTGGCCCAGACCATGGGTAGCTGGCAATCACCGCAACATGTCAGCCGTTGCCCCGATGCCAGCGTCTATCGCATCACCGATGACAATGGCTACCACACCATTCACAACCTGTTGCTGGTGGAGCATGGCAAGGGGTGGCTGCTGCTCGCCTTTGCCAGCTGCCACCGTTTTGGCGGGGAGTTTCGCCTCTACCCCGATGGCCGCTTGCAGATCCTGATGAACTGCGAAGGGCGAAAACTTGCAGCCGGTGAGCACTGGCAGAGCGAGGCGCTGATCTGCCTCGAAGGGGCTGAGCGCGAGGATCTGCTGGCCGAACTGGCACGGCTGATCGAGGCCGAGCACGGCTCGCTGATCGGTAAGGTGAGCGAGCGCCCGAGCGGTTGGTGCTCCTGGTATCACTACTACGCCGAGGTGAGCGCTGCCGATATTCGCGAGAACCTGCAGGTGCGTGCCGAGCGCTTCCCGGCCCTGCGCTATGTGCAGATCGACGACGGCTATCAGGCCAAAATGGGCGACTGGCTTACCCCGTCGGCCAAGTTCGAGCAAGGTGTTGCTGCATTGGCTGCGGAGATCAAACAGGCTGGCTGCGAGCCCGCTCTCTGGGTCGCCCCTTTTATTGCCGAACCCTGTTCACAGGTGTTTCAGGAGCACCCCGACTGGTTTGTGAAGGGGGATGACGGTCTGCCGTTGCCCTCCGAGCGGGTCACCTATGGCGGCTGGCGCTGCACCCCCTGGTATGTGCTGGACGGCACCCACCCCGAGGTGCAGGCGCACCTTGAACAGGTGTTCCGCACCCTGCGAGAACAGTGGGGCATCCACTACTTCAAGCTCGATGCCAACTTCTGGGGTGCCATCCACGGTGGCCATTTCCACGATCCGGCTGCCACGCGGGTTGAAGCCTATCGGCGCGGCATGGCCGCCATTCTGCGCGGTGCTGGCGATGGTGCCTTCCTGCTCGGTTGCAACGCCCCCATCTGGCCGAGCCTTGGGCTGGTGCACGGCATGCGGGTGAGCGATGACGTGGAGCGCAACGGCCACCGCTATCGCCAGATTGCTCGCGAAGCCTTCTGCCGTGCCTGGCAGAACGACAAGCTCTGGGCCCTCGATCCCGACTGCATCTGTTTGCGTGATCTACCGAGCCAGCAGGCAAGCAAGGCGGATTACAGCTTCCATCTGGCAGCGCTGGTGGCGAGCGGCGGCATGATGCTGGCGGGTGATCGACTGCAAGATCTCGATGAGGAGCAGGCGGCGCAACTGCGCAAGTTGCTGGCGCTCTGCACCGCCCGGGCACCCTCTGCCCGTTTCGAGTCGATGGACTTTGCCTGTGGCGAAGTAAGCCTGCCCGAGGGCGGCACTCTGCTCTGCCTGTTCAACTGGGAGGGGCAACCACAGGAGTTTCTGCTG
>NZ_QAJD01000071.1:0-14063 GCF_003061465.1 Aeromonas sp. HMWF017 | reverse complement strand
AGTCGGCACAACCGTGACCCTGCAAGGGGGCGAGGGGCGGGTGATCCACTACACCTGATCACAGCGTCACCATAAACAATTCAGGCTCCATCACGGAGCCTGAATTGTTTCAATCAGCGGTTATCAGCCACGTTTTTCAGTAACGCCACTCAAAGCCGACGGCGTATTTGGCTGAGCCATAGCCCGGGATGTCACTGCCGGAGGCGATCGCCTTGAGGGTCAGCAACGGGGTGATGGGTACCCCCAGACCAAAACCGATGGCCAGCTGATCATTGGGGTTCCCCATCAGATCGACCCGCATCACCCGATAGAGGGACATATCCTCGCTCAGGTGCATATAGGCTTGCGAAGCGCGGTTATAGACCTGACCAAACACCTCCAGCTGGAAACCTGACTGTGCGCTGATGGCCAGCGGTACCCCGACAAACTTGTAGAGATGGGAACCGTTGAAGTAGCTGTTGGTGATCAGGGGAGTGAAATCAGTCTGCTGATAAAGGGTGTTGAAGTTCTGTTCTACGATGCGATAGGTCTGCTCGGGCAGGCGAGCAAGATAATCCGGCACATCGAACCGGTATGCGGCGTTGGCTGCCAGCGGCAGCAGGGCCAGTAATCCGAGCAGTGCGTGGTGACGAGGCATCAGCAAATGGCTTCCGTTCGGCCAAAGAGATCTCTTGCTTGGGAGACATCCGCTCAGGATGTTGCAAGATATTGGTTTTTGGGGAAATCCCCTTCGTCATTATGACCTGAAGAAGGGGATGGGCGGGAAGGATTTATTGTGAAACTACTCACAACTCATAAATCTTCCAGATAGTGGTAGAGACTCTTTAGAGTCGCAAAGTTCCGTTCGTTACTCTGGTTCTGCTCGGCCAGTGCCTCGAGACGGGGCACGTAGTCCGGCAGACGGCGGCTGAAGTAGTCGCTGCAGTGCAGGCGCCAGCGTTTCTGCTCTGCTTCGCTCAAGGTGTGTGGCCAGTTGCGGGCGCGGTAGCGGAACAGCATCTCCGGCAGCCGGGAGTCGGTAAAGGCGAACTCCCGCTCACCCAGCAGATCCGCGGGGGTGGCACGCACCAGATCCATGGTGGACTTGTCGCCGTGACCGAAGAAACCGGCGTAGAGCTGGGTATCGGGATCGCCGTCACTGCTGCCGGCGAACTCCTGATTGAATACTTCCACCAGTTTTTCCCGCACCTCGGGGTGGGCGCGCAGCAGATCCAGGCTCTTGCGGCACTGCTCCCGATTGATGCCGAGCTCGTCGGCCCGTTCCGCGGTCAGGGTGGCGGCCGGTGCCAGCACCGGGCACTTGTTGATGTGTACCAGTTTCACCGGAATGCTTGCCAGATCCCCCAGCTCCTCTTTCTTGGTGTAGAGGCGCTCGCGGATCTCCTCGCTGGAGAGTTCAATGAGCGGGGTGGGGTCACGGGTCAGATCCACCATGATCACCGCGTTCTGGTTGGTGGGGTGCCAGGCAAGTGGCGAGACCCAGCTTGCACAACCCTGCCAGGGGGAGAACATGCCGGAGACGTGCACCAGCGGCTTCATGGTCACCACGTCAATCAGCGCCTTCACCTTGTTTTTGTTACGCAGATCAAAGAGATAACCAAACAGCTTGGGTTGGGCTTTTTTCACCAGCTTGGCCATCTCGATGGTGGCCAGCACGTCCGAGAGTGCATCGTGAGCATTGGCGTGGGCGACGCCGTTGGCGACCGTCAGCTTCTCCAGCCGGAAACTCGGCTTGCCCTCATCGTCAAACGCCCACTCGATCCCCTCCGGGCGCAGGGCATAGCAGGCCCGCAGCATGTCGAGGATATCCCAGCGGGAGTTACCGTTTTGCCACGCGTAGCCATAGGGGTCATAGAAGTTGCGATAGAGGGTGTAGCGGGTCACTTCATCATCGAAGCGGATGCTGTTATAGCCCAGCACGCAAGTATTCGGCGTGGCGAACTGCTCGTGGATCTGGCGAATGAAATCCGCCTCGCAGAGCCCATCCTTCATCGCCTTTTGCGGCGTGATACCGGTAATCAGGCACGCCTCCGGATCCGGCAGGTAGTCTGCCGGAGGCTTGCAGTAGATGACCAGCGGCTCGCCAATGATGTTGAAATCCGCATCGGTACGAATACCGGCAAACTGCGATGGCCTGTCCTTGGCGGGGCTGATGCCGAAGGTCTCGTAGTCGTGAAAGTAGAATGTTGGCTCGTTGCCCGCGTGTGCTGTTTTGCTCATGTTGCTCGAGATGAGGTATCCGATGACGGCGGCTAGCGCCTGGGTGGGCGGTGCCAGGCACCACAATTGCCTGCATGGTAAACCATAGCGCAGGCAGAACGAAGGGCGAGCCGTGCAGGTGGCGGTTTATTGGGCGGTTGTGCCCGATATCTTATGCACTTCTGTCTTGCTCACCGGGACTATACGACCAATTTATCTCGTAGGATGCGATGATTTTTTATGACACCAGAATGTTAGCCTGGTCCCATATCCGCTGGTTATAAGGGGTATAACCAGCGAGTGACAGCGGGAGCCTTTAGACTGCAGGCCTCAAAACAGCAATTTTGCAGGTGGTGCAGTTATGGTGATTACTCAGGGTCCACAGTTCAACGGCAAGGCATCCAAGCGGATGCATGTGATGGCCAAACCTATCGGGGCCGTGTGTAACATCGACTGTACCTATTGCTACTACCTCAGCAAGCAGGATCTGCTGGAATACAAGAAGGGGTGTTCGCCCCAGATGGACGAGCAGACCCTTGAGACCTATATCCGTCAATATATCGAGGGGCAGAATACCCCCGAGATCATCTTCTCCTGGCAGGGGGGCGAGCCGACGTTGCTCGGGCTCGACTATTTTCGCAAAGTGGTCGAGTTGCAGCGCAAATACCAGCCGCAAGGGGTGGTGATTGCCAACGACCTGCAGACCAACGGAATCCTGCTCAACGATGAGTGGTGTGAATTTCTGGCCGCCAACAACTTTCTCATCGGTCTGAGCATCGATGGCCCCGAGTTGCTGCACAACGCCTATCGGGTCAACCGAGCCGGGCGCGGTACCTTCAATCAGGTGATGGCGGCGGTGGCGTTGCTGCATAAATACAAGGTGAAGTTTGCCACCCTGACCTGCGTGAACAACCTCACCAGCAAGAATGCGCTGGAGGTTTATCGCTTCCTGCGTGATGAGGTGAAGTCGCCCCAGATGCAGTTTATCCCCATCGTCGAGCAGAAGAGTTTTCGCACCACCGCGCCCCAGACTTGGCAACCGCAGGAGCAACTCAAGCAGGGGGACAAGCGCCTCAATCCCTGGCACAAGAATTCGGTGGTTGAGCCCTGGTGCGTCTCGGCCGAGGGGTGGGGGGATTTTCTCATCACTATTTTCGATGAGTGGGTGCAGCGGGATCTGGGGCGGGTCTTCGTGCAATATTTCGAGGCGAGTGTCGAGACCTGGATGGGACGCAAGAACCCCCTCTGTACCTTGGGGGAGATCTGCGGCAAGGGGCTGGCGATGGAGCCCAACGGCGATGTGTTTGCCTGTGACCACTATGTCTATCCCAAGTACAAGATCGGCAATATCCACCATCAGCCGCTCAGTGAGCTGGCGTATTCGCCCGCCCAGCAAGCGTTCGGCTTTGCCAAATCGCGCAGCCTGACCCGCCAATGCCAGCAGTGTGACTACCAGTTTGCCTGCTATGGGGAGTGCCCGAAGAACCGCTTTATTCGCACCCACGAAGGGGAGGCAGGTCTGAATTACCTCTGTGCCGGTTGGTACAAGTTTTTCAGCCATATCGATCAGTCGATGGCCTATATCCTGCGCCGTGCCGGTTACCCTGTGGCCCATGGCAAGTATCGTGATGCGGGGATGAATAACGGCGTCATGACACATGGTCAGAGGAAATAAGCGATGCAGAGCATGTTGAGTCGCTGCGAGTTCCGTCACACCCGCTCCGGCACCATGGGCGCCTTGTGGCTGGCCCTTGGCATGACCCTGTCTGGCGCAGCGCTGGCGGTAGCCAGCCCTGCGCCGCCGGTCACCTCATCAGCGAATGGGGCACCCACCGCATCCGTGGCAGTCACTGCGCCCTCAGCCGCCCAGATCCAGCAGTGGGCCTACAGTGCGCAGGATATCTCCCTGCCAGCGGTGGAGCGGGCCGATGCCCTGCGCCAGCTGGCGGCTTATCCGAACCAGAACAGTCTGGTGGCGGTGGCCAGAAGCCTGCGTGATGAGCACGCATTGGTGCGCGAAGCGGCGGTGATTGCCGCCGATCCCTATCAGTTTGCGCACCGCTGGCGACTGCTCTCACCGCTGCTGGCTGACAGCAGTGCCGAGGTTCGCCGCGCCGCTACCCTCAATCTGGCTCGCGATTATGGCGCCATGAATGAGGGGCAACTGAGCGCCATTGGCCAGCCGCTGGCGGAGTTGAGCGAGTATCTCGTTCGGCAGCAGGACCCTGCGCAGCAGCTGTTGCAGGCAGATCTCTATCGCTGGACCCGGCAGTGGGACAAGGCGCAGGCAAGCTACGAACAACTGCTGGCCAATCAGCCCGATAATCCCCTGATCTGGCTTGGTCTCTCTGACAACTTGCGGGCCCAGCAACGGGATGCCGAGGCACTGGCCTTGCTCAACAAGGGGATTCTTGCGCTGCCACAGAATGCCAACCTCCATTACGCCAAGGCGCTGACCCAGGTGCGCCTCGATCAGAAGAGCGAAGCGGCAGTCACCATGGCACAGGCGGCGGAGCTCGCTGGCAATAACAGCTACTTCTGGTATCTCAACGGGGTGCTGCAAGAGCCGCTGGATCTCGAGAAAGCCATCGGCTCGTTCGAGCTGGCCTACCGGATCTCCGGCGCGCCGGAGCAGCTCTATGCGGTGTGCGATATCTACCTTCGCCACGATCACCCAAAGAGCGACGCCTGCATGAGTGAACTTGGCAAGATAGCGCCCCCCGAGGTGCTGGCCGAGCTCAATAGCAAGCGCGCGAGCAAGACGAGCGCGCCGCCGGTTTCCGCTGGCCAGTAATGGCTGCCACTTCTCTTACTGCACAGGTCAGGCTATGACGATCATACCGTTCAAATTCGCAATTCCGTTGCTGGCGACCACCCTGCTGGTGGCCGGCTGCACCCTCTCGGTCAAACAGGGCAACCAGCCGCTCCATCCGCTGCGACAGAAGATTGAAGCGGACATGGTGCTGGTGGAAGGGGGCCGTTTTGAGATGGGCTCCAACGACGCTAGCGCCAAAGCGAGCGAAGGGCCGCAGCATACGGTCTCGCTCAACAGCTTCTACATGGCAAAATTCGAGGTGACCCAGGCCCTGTTCGAGGCGGTGATGGGCCCCTCCATCAGCTATTTCCAGGCGCCGGATGTACCGGTCAACAACCTCAGCTGGCAACAGGCCAATCTGTTTGTGACAAGGCTCAATGAGTTGACCGGCGCTCACTACCGCCTGCCCACCGAAGCTGAGTGGGAGTATGCAGCCAGGGGGGGCAAGCTGAGTAAAGGCTATCGTTACAGCGGCTCCGATCAGATTGACGAAGTGGCCTGGTACAGCGGCAACGCCAAGAATCGCGCCTATCCGGTGGGGCTGAAAAAGCCCAACGAGCTGGGGCTATACGACATGACCGGCAATGTGGGGGAGTTTGTGGCTGATGCCTATGAAGAGACCTTCTATCGCCACAGTCCTCAAGCGAACCCGAACAATGCCCAGGAGAGCAAGAGCCACCTCGCCCATAAGTCGGTGCGAGGCGGCAGCTATGCCTATGAGGCTGAATTGTCTGAAAATTTCCGGCGTGATTTTGCCAGCCAGTCGGTGATGATGGCAGACATGGGATTGCGATTGGTGCGAGATGCCCGTTAGGACTGAACGATGGAGGTGGTCAGCCCCAGCTCGCTGACCACTTCGAACAACTGCTGGCGCAGCCAGCGGTGGCCAGCCTCGGTGGTCCGGCTGGGGTGCCAGATGGCCGACAGGCTGAATACTGATTCCTCGAAGGGGAAGGGGAGTACCCGCACATCATACATGCCGGCAAAGGTATTTATGATGGAGGTGGGCAAAACCCCGATGATCTCGCTGCATGCAATGATGGGCAGCATCTCCATGGCGGTTGGCACCCGTACCACGATATTGCGGTTGGCCATTTGCGGCAAGTGCTCGGCGGTGATCATGCTGCCTCTGACCTGCCACTGGGCCAACGCCACATGCTCCTCGGTAAAATAGGCCTCCACCGTCAAGTTGCTGCCCAGTCGCGGGTGGTCGCTGGCACACACCACCTTCACCTGCTCCCCATAGAGCACCTCGCTCTTGAGCATGCTGCGCCCGCTCTGGGTCATGTCGATGATGAGATCATAACGCTGCATCCGCAGGTCACTCTCCATATCTTCGGTAAAGAGGGGATGCACCTCGAGCGAAATACCCGGGGCGTGAGCCCGAATCTTGCACAGCAGCGCCGGGACCAGTTGGGCGCTGACCAGTCTGACACAGGCGATGGAGAAGACTCGCTGGGAAGTGCGTGGATTGAACGTGCGCGATGTAGATAGGGTCGAACTGAAGTTTTTCAGCGCGGCCGCCATCGCCGGATAGATGTCGATGGCAAACGAGGTGGGCTCCATCCCCACGACCTTGCGATTAAACAGAGGATCACCGTAGATCTCCCGCAGTCGCTTGAGGGCCTTGCTGACGGCGGGTTGGCTGATCTCCATGCGTGTCGCCGCCCGGGAGAGGCTGCGCTCTTCGTAGATGGCGACAAAGATCGGGATCAGGTTCAGCTCGGTACTTCTGATGTCTAACAAGAGATGCCTCGTTACATGTTCGTGGAAAAATCACACTGCCTTGGCACTGCCGGGTAGCCGGAGGGGAGAACCTGCCACGCCAGTCAGGTGGCGTGGCAGCCAGCGGGTATCCCACTTTGGCAGTGTAATGAAGTGGGCAAAGTGGGACAACCAGTGCAGGGGTTGGTTGCTGCGTGGCGCACTTTATTTATCTGTTTGCGTTGCAGGATGGCTGATCCGCTGAGGTCGGTTTGCCAGTCAGGGGGGTCAGTTCCGGCAGGGCCGCTTGCCAGCCGATAATGTGGCCCAACCGTGAACGGATGTTGCCAAGACTGGTGCCCCGTTGCCTTTGCAGGCGCACCAGCAGGCGCCAGCCCATCCTGAGCGCATCAGCCCGATCAAGGGGATCTTGCTGGAATACAACCTGTTGTTGCTGCCAAGCCGGATCGGAACTGACATGGCTCAGTTCCAGCCAACCCCTCTTGGCCCGCAGATAGCGATAGGCCAGTACCCGCACCGCCCCCCACTGCCTGCTCCAGATGGCGGCCCCATATTGCCAGCCGAGCGGGCGAGGGTGGTGACGGTAGTAACGGGCCATAGCCAGAAGTGCCAGCACCAGCAGGGCTACACCACTGGCTACTCCAAGCAACCGATGCCAGTAGGCCGCCAGCCAGGAGGCGGGAGTGTGGCGCACTTGCAGGGTCTGCCCAGAGAGGGTCAGGGTTTGCAGCTGGCCAGTCTGGCTGTTCCACCAGGCAAGCTCCAGCGCGGGCAGGGTCAACTCACCACCGCGCTGCACGATATAGGTAGTCTGATCTTCCCGTGTCGAGAGGTACTCCCCCCGCTCCTGGGTATCGTTCAGTCGGGCTTGCGCCGGATAGGCCTGTACCCGCCCATCGCTTGCAAGCGGAGTGATCAGCGGCGGGATCAGCACCGAGAGGGTATCCTGCCCGCTGGCGGTCACGGTGCGGGTGATAGCATCCCCCACCCGCAGCTCGCTGTCAGCATGGTCATCCGCAGAGCGCTGCCAACGCTGGCTCAGGGTGAGATTGCTGGCGCTCAGCCAACGCCCGCCGACCGTCAGGGCTGGGTCGGGCAGAGCGGCGGCAAAACGTTGAGGGTGGGTGGTGAGGGTGATCTGCCGGGAGCCCCCTTCAGGGCGCGCCACGGTGGCCCGTACCGTGATGGCGGGGATCTCGAACTGGCCGGATTGCTGGGGATAGAGCGTCAGCTCCCAGCGCTGGTGCGACCAGGTTTCGCCATCGCGGCGCTGGGTGAAGTTGGTTGCCAGCTCGCTACGCTGCTTGACCATAACCCCCGGCAGCTCGAACTGGCCGATGCGGGTGCCCGCGGTAAACCAGCGGTTGGTGGCCAGCTCCAGATAGAGGGTGATCTGTTGGTTGACGGCATAGGGGCGCTTCTCCTCCCCCTGATCTTTCAACCAGCTCTTGAGGGTCACCTGAGTGGCGTCAGTCGCATCAGCGGCCTCGGCAGCCTGTGCTTCGACCGTGAGCAGCATGGCCCCGAGCAGGGTAGCGGTCGCCACATATCCGCACAGCCAGTGGCGGAGTTTATTGTGCCGGTTGCACATGGGTAGGCTCCTTGTGGGTGGCAGAACGAGGACGGACGGTTGCGCCCGTTTGCTGCGCTTGTAGCTGGAGGCGGAATTTGGCTTGCAGGAAGTCACCGGGATCAGACTCCACCCGGCGCAGCCACTTTTCGGCCTGCGCCGGATTGGCCAGAATCTGATCTGCGGTCAGGGTTTCGCGCGCCATCAGGGATGAAGCCACGGTCTCTTCCGCCCCGTCGGCACTGCGTGGCTCATCATCGGGCAGTTCACTGGAGTGATCAGGTCCATCCGGCGTGCCGGTCTGGCTCTGACTGGCGCGGTTGATCTCGTCAACAATCCCGCTCATCACCTGATAGTTGTGGGCGGCTGATTGACGCACGCTCGGGTCGCTGGCCTCGTCAGCCAGTTTCCGGAACAGCCGGCGGGCGGCCAGATACTCACGTTGTCTGGCGAGGGCATTGCCGGCATAGAGCAGAGCCCGTTCGGAGTCGGCTTGCAGGAATGCTGACTGGGCCAGCGCAAACTCGGCACCATAGTAGTAGGCCACCCCCTTGTAGAAGGGATCTTCATAGTGTTTAGCCGCCTCCAGATAGTCACCTTGCTGGAAGTACCACTGCCCCTGCTGATCCGGGGTGAGCCAGAGGTTGAACCACTGCTGTTTCAGCTCCTTTGCCCAGTGATTGATCGCAGGCTCTGTCTGCTCTGCGGGCGCCAGCGAGAAGGTGGTGGCCTGCGCAGGCGTCGTCTGTAGCAGGGAGAGACCGATGGCTGCCACCAGACCCCACTGCACCAGCCAGCCTTTGCGAAACCAGAGCAGCAGCAGGGCGACGACCGGAAAGAGCAGGTAGTAACCCATGTCCTGCCAGGGCATCAGGGAGTCGTTGTGGATCAAAAAGTTGCGTTCAATCCCCCGGTTGATGCGCTCTACGTCGCCATTATCCACCGTCATGGTGAGCAGGGTGCCATCGCTGTCACTGGCCAGTCGCCGTAATGAGGCAAGCTCCAGCGGGCGTTTGCCACTCAGGGCCGGGTCGCCAGCGGCCAGGATCAGCAGCTGACGGGATTGACCACGGAAATAGTCAGCCAAGGGGGCGATGGCGGAGGGGCTGATGCCATCACTCACCAGCAAAACGGTGCTGCCGGTCTCATCGGCCAGAAGCTCGGTGAGCAGCGGGATCACCTGTTCGGTGCGTTTGCCCGCTTTAGGCATGATCTCGGGACGGATGGCGGCGAGGATAGGGTCATAGACGGCACTGTCACGGGTCAGCGGCATGGCGGTGTGGGCCGAGCCGGCAAAGACCACCAGCCCGTTGCGCCCGCCATCGCGGGTCGCCAGCAGATCGCTGATCTTCTGCTTGGCCCGCGTCAACCGGTTGGGGGCGATATCCGTTTCCAGCATGGAGTCGCTGTTATCGAGCAGGATCAGCAGGGCGCCCTGATCTTCGCCAAAGGGGGAGGGTTCACGGCTCCAGGTCGGCCCTGCGCAGATCAGGATGGCCAGCCCCATCAGCAGCCCCAGCACCTTGAGGGGCAGGTTCTTTTTCCAGCCGGTGTCCCCCAGCGTCAGCGCCTCGCGCAGATGGGGCGGCAGCCGCTGTTGCCAGTTGTTCGCTTCATCCATGTGCCAGCGCAGCAGCAGGATGGCGACAAGGGGGAGCAAGGCCAGCAGCCACCAGGGGCGCAGAAAGTGGGCATTCAGCCAGAGCTGTTGCCAGTAGAGAGGATCCATCACGGCGTATCTCCTGAGAGAGCAGTGCGCAGGCGGTAGCGCCTGAGGGTCAACAGGGAAAAGAGAGTGAGATAGAGGCCGACGCTGACGGCGATGAGGTAATGGTGCAGGCTTTCGCGAGTCTGAAAGCGGGTGCTTTCGTAGCGTTGTGGCTCCAGCTCACCGATCACCTGATAGGCGCGCGTCAGCTGCGCCTCATCAAGAGCCTGAAACAACTGGCCGCCGGTCAGGGTCGCCAACTGTTGCAGGGTATCGAGATCGAGTGCCTGTTCGCCGACGGTGGCCGGGTCCCCCATGGCGATAGTATGCAGCCGCACACCGTTGACCGCGGCTACCCGGGCCGCATCCCGCGGGCTGACAAAACTGCCGGTGTCGTTGCCATCGGTAAGGATGATGACGACTTTCTCCCGCTTGGCGCTGTTCTGGTCTAGTTGCCCATGACGATCACTGTTGTTGAACACTTTGATTGCCAGACCGATGGCATCCCCCAGATGGGTGCTCTGGCCAGCCATGGCGACATCGGTCTCCTGCAGCAGGGTTTGCCAGGTGTCGAGATCGGCGGTAAACGGCGCCTGAAGAAAGGCGGCATCCCCAAACAGGATGAGCCCGAGTCGATCTCCTTTACGCGTTGCAGCAAATTGTTTAAGCACCTCTTTGGCGGCGTCGAGCCGACTGAGGGACTTGCCGGGGTCGGGGGAGAAGTCGGTCTCGGCCATGGAGCCGGAGAGATCCAGCACTATCATCACATCCCGCCCGAACCGCTCGCGCACCTGAGGCGGGCCATAGATGGTGGGCTTGGCCAGCGCCAGCACCGCCAGTAGCCAAACGGTGATCAGGGCGATCCGTTGCCACCAGCTGGCAGTCAGCTGGGTTGCCCCCTCACGAGGCGGCTCATCCAGCAGGTCGATCAGCAGATCGAAGAAGGGCACCTTGATGGCACTCTGACGAGTGCGATAGGCCGGAATAAGGCGAAACACCAGCAACGGCAGGGGCAGCAGCCAGAAACAGTGGGGGTGGGCAAACTCGAGACCGGCATCAAGCATGATGGGCCTCCGTCGCCAACGAGGCTGTTTGTATTGGAGTCTGGTGGTGGGCAAGCCAGTCGTTGCAGAGGGAAACGAGGCAGAGCTGATCACTGACGCTTAACACCACCTGATCACAGACCAGCGATACCAGCCAGCGCTCCCCCAGTTCGGTCGCGAAACGGGGCTGCCTATCAGCCATGGCATTGTCGAGGGTCTGCAGCAATGCCATGCCAAACAGCTTGCCGTGCCGGGGATCTAGGTGGGTCAACACCTGCTTGATCAGGTGAAACAGCGCCAGACTGGCCCCGGCATCAGACCAGTTGATCGTGCGCAGGGCCGCCTGCGCTTCACGGCGGTAACGCTGTTGCCACCAGCGCTGTGCCCGGTGATAGAGCCAGAGCAGCGCCAGCGCCCCCAGGCTCAGCGCCAGCAGCAGCCAGCCTGCGGTTTGCGGTTGCCAGCTGATGGTGGGTGGTACGGTCACGTCCTGCAATTCGCGCAGCATATAGGTGCCGGGCAGCTTGTGGTTCATCAGTGATCTCCTCCCAATGCGGTAATGAGGCGGGCGAGGTGGTGGCCACCGGTGTCGAGGGTGATAAGCGGCAATCCCTTGAGGGCCATCAGTCGCAGCAGTTGATCTTTTTTCAGCTGCTGCTGGCGGGCTAGCCCCTGATCCAGCACAGGGATCTGGTGAGGAGCAATATTGAGCTGGTACTGGCCATCGCCGACTACCCAGCTGGCGTCAGCGGCAGTGGTCGACAGGGTCGACTCGAGGGGATCGGCGATGTGCAGTGCCAGTACATCGTTGTGCTGCTGCAAGTAACCGAGGCGGGTCAGGTCGGCCTCGGTGACGCCTGCCCAGTCGCTGAGAAAGATCAGGGTGGTATTTTTCAACTTGAGGCGGCCCAGCATCGCCAGCAGGGGGGCCAGACCGGTCGCCTCGCTGTCGCGGCTGGTGGCCGAGAGAGCATGATTGGCGGCACAGAGCTGGCGCAGTCCTGCTAACCAGTGGCCACGGGAGCGCTGGCCGCGCAGCCACGCCACGCCATCGCAGTGCAAAATGGCGAGCCCGACCCGATCGCTCTCTTTGAGTACTTGCCAGCCGAGCAGGGCGGCGACTTCGGCGGCCACCACCGACTTCATCACCTCCACCGAGGAGAAGAACATGCAACTGCGCTGATCAACGCAGAGGATCACGTGACGATCTTTCTCTTCGCTATAACTGCGCACATGGGGGCGGCCGGTGCGCAGGGTCACTTTCCAGTCCAGGGTGCGAATATCATCCCCTTGCTGATAGTGGCGCAACTCTTCAAAGTTGAGTCCACGGCCGCGAAAGCGTGACGAGTGGCGGCCGCACAGCAGGTTGCCGCTGTTTAGTTGGGGCAGCAGTGAAAACTGGCCGACCAACCCCTGAAGCCGGACCAGTGTCAGGTAGTCGCAGTGGATGCGGGGGTCACCACTGGGCGATTGCCCGCCCTGTGTCAGCCTGTCATGGGATAAGGCGCGAGGTGTCATGGTATCGCTTACCCGATGACGACGTGATCGAGCAGAGCCATCACCACCTGCTGGTGATCCACCCCATCTGCCAGCGCGTCATAGCTGAGGGTAAAGCGGTGGCCAAGCACGCTGGGCACCATGGCGCGCACATCGTCGGGCAGCACGTGGTTGCGCCCTTGCAGCCAGGCATAGGCGCGGGCGCACTTGTCCAGAGCAATGGATGCTCGGGGACTGGCGCCGACCGCAATCCACTGTGGCAGCACGGTGGCCGGGTAGCGATCGGGGTGTCGGGTCGCCATGACCAGCGCAATGATGTAGTGCTCCACCAGCGGTGAGAGCGTCATGGCCGAGAGCTCTGATCTGGCCTGCAAGATGAGCTCAGGGGAGAGGGGGGCGAACCCCTCGTTCTGCTGGCGGGTACCGCGCTCTTCGGCCCGCACCAGCCGAATGATGGCAAGCTCTGCCTCATCATCGGGGTAGGCGACCGAGACCTTGAGGGCAAAACGATCCATCTGGGCCTCTGGCAGCGGGTAGGTCCCCTCCTGCTCGATGGGGTTCTGGGTGGCCAGCACCATAAAGAGCTCGGGCAAGCGATGGCTCTTGTCACCGACGGTGACGGTGCCTTCGGCCATCGCCTCCAGCAGCGCCGCTTGTACCTTGGCGGGGGCGCGGTTCACTTCATCGGCCAGTACGATGCTGTTGAAGATGGGGCCTGGCTGGAAACGCAACTGGTGGGCTCCTTCATGCTCCTGATACATCTCGGTGCCGGTTACATCCGAGGGGAGCAGATCGGGGGTGAACTGAATGCGGCCGAAGCTGGTATTGAGGGCTTCTGCCAGCGCCTTGATCGAGCGGGTCTTGGCGGTGCCGGGCAAACCTTCAAGAAGCACATGGCTATTGGTCAGCATGCCGATGACCAGGGCGCGGATCACATGGGACTGGCCGACCACACTGTGACCAACCTGTTCGATGAGTTGCGAGATCTGTTGTTGCAAGGGGTTCATAGGGTTTTCCACAGGGTACATTTAACGAGACAGAGATAGGGCTAGGAGGGGGCCAGCGGGTTTTCAATTTCCAGCCGGCACGGGGCGAGCCGGCTGGAAATTGAAAACGCCCACCAGAGAGTGATGGGCGTTGGAGTCACCGCCTTACTTGATGGTGGCGACTTTTTGCTTGAGTGCGTCCAGCTCCGCCAGTTTACCCTTGAGCATCAGGCTCTGGGAGCTAATGCTGGCAGGGTTCATCTGGAAGCTCTGTTGCATCGGATAGTTGGGCAGAGTGTCGAAGAACTCTTTCAGGATCCCCTGTGCAGGTACGAACAGCCACATGTTGTCTGCCATCCAGCGCAGATACATGCCTGACTCATGCGGTGCCTTTTCGAACGGGTCAGCGCGCAGGTTGATGATCTGCGGCCAGTTCGGAGTCACACGCGCCGCGTCGGTGATGTTGCCCTCCATGGTGGCAAAGTTCAGTTTGAAGTCATTCCAGCGCACGGCGTTGAGT
>NZ_QAJD01000070.1:0-1248 GCF_003061465.1 Aeromonas sp. HMWF017 | reverse complement strand
GGTTAAGATCCCGCCCCGATATCGATCCCCCCTTCTCACCCAGAGCATGCTTATGTCCGCCCACGAGATCATCCGAATTGCCAACGAGCTGGCCACCAAGGGCCTGACCCCCACCTCCGCCATGATCAAGGCCCGCCTCACCCAGCCGGTGCCTATGGCCGAGCTGCTGAAAGTGCTGAGCCAGTGGAAACAGCAGCCCGTCGCGACCGCCGAGAGCGAGCTCCTGCCAGAGGCTGTGCCTCAGCCAGCACCGGAGCTCACCCTGCAGCAACTCGCCGAACAGCTCGCGCGCATCGAACAGAAGGTGGATCGCCTGACCGACCTGCTCCTCCAGCAGGGGCAAGGCTGAAGCATGTATATCGTCGAACTCTGCTTTGAGTGTTACCGCGATACCTCCCTTGGCGACGCCGAGCGGGCCATCGTCAACTACCTCGACATGCTGCGTTATCAGGGCCAGATCCTCGGGCGGGAGTTCCCTACCAGCATGCACGACGGCTATTTCGTCAGTCGGGTGGTTTGCCCGGAGCAGGATAGCCTGCACCCCGACAACCAGAGCGAGCAGGTCAAACTGGCCGAACAGCAGCTCAATCAGGCGGGGTTGCTGGCGCCCAAACTCCAGCTGCAGGGGGCGGATCTGCTCTCCGACAGCACAGACCCTTGTGGCACACAGGGCGAGCGGCCGAGCTGGATGATGCTCTACACCAGCTTCCTGCACACCTGCTCGCCGCTGCGCTGTGGCGACCACTTCGCCCCCATTCCGCTCTACCAACTGCCCGCGGTCGCCAACGGCGATCAGAAACAGATCATCAAGTGGCAGGAGGATTGGGAGGCGTGTGATCAGTTACAGATGAACGGCTCCATCGCCGAACACGCGGCGCTGCACGAAATCGGCGAAGTGGGCAGCCGCCTCTACCGGCGCGGCAGCGATCTGGCCAAACGGCTGGAAGTGCTGAGCGGCATCCCCACCTACTACTACCTATACCGGGTGGGCGGGCTGAGCGCTGCCGAGGAGAAGGCGCGCCCCTGCCCAAGCTGTGGCGGCGAGTGGGCGCTGGCAGCGCCGCTGCACGAGATCTTCGACTTCAAGTGCGACAGCTGCCGGCTGGTCTCCAACCTCTCCTGGGACTTCAAGGATTAAGCGCGCCCTGCCCGTGACCCCATAAAAAAGGCTCTGTCCCAATTACGTGTTGAAAGGCTAATCTTGAAGTAGGCCATCACCTTGAGGTCTACCATCATGGATACCCCAGC
>NZ_QAJD01000069.1:35275-44807 GCF_003061465.1 Aeromonas sp. HMWF017 | reverse complement strand
ACTTTATCCACTTCTGCCGGGCTCAGGTGAAGGATGCCGAGGTGAGCCGCGCAGAGTAACGCGCGCTCGGAGCGCCGCTGACAGGCCCGCCCGCCAATAACGGAAAAAGCAGAGAGGGAGCCACGGCTCCCTCTCTTTGATTCGCTTGCTCGGTATCACTGCGCCAGACTGCGCAACCAGCTGATCTCCTCGCCCCAGATGGACTCGTCTATGGTCTCGAGGATCAGTGGAATGCGATCAAAACGGTCATCGTTCATGATGTGGTGGAATACCGCCTCCCCCAGATTCCCCTCGCGCAGGCTGTGGTGGCGATCGACCCGACTGCCGAAGGTGCACTTGGCGCCGTTGATATGCATCCCCTTGAGATAGTCAAAACCCACCGTGCGGTCGAACTCGGCAAAGACAGTGGCGCAGCTCTCGGCGGTGCGCAGATCATAACCTGCGGCAAAGGCGTGGCAGGTATCGAAGCAGATCCCGACCCGGCTCTTGTCCTCCACCCCCTCGATGATGGTAGCGAGGTGCTCGAACGACCAGCCGAGGTTGGTCCCCTGCCCGGCGGTATTTTCGATCACCGCCGTCACCCCTTCACTGCGCTCCAGCGCCCAGTTGATCGACTCGCTCACCAACTTGAGGCTGGCCGCCTCGGGAATTTGCTTGAGATGACTGCCGGGATGGAAGTTCAGATAGCAAAGCCCCAGCTGCTCGCAGCGTTTCATCTCATCGAGAAACGCATCGCGGGATTTTGCCAGACCATCGGGATCCGGGTGGCCCAGATTGATGAGATAGCTGTCATGGGGCAGGATCTGCTCCGGCAGAAAACCGGCTTTGTCACAGGCCACCTTGAAGGCACGGATGGTGGCATCCGACAAAGGAGCCGCCTGCCACTGACGTTGATTCTTGGTAAAGAGGGCAAACGCGTTGGCCCCGATAGCCTGGGCGCGGGCGATGGTATTCTCCACCCCGCCGGCCGCACTGACGTGGGCTCCGATATATTTCATACAATCTCCTCGATACGGCAAGCGGCCATTATGCCGCTCCCGCCCGGCCACGCCAAACCGGGATATCCGATAGCGGGTATCGACAAAAAGTGCTGCCTTAGCGAGGTGCTGCGTTTCATGGCGCAATCGGCCTGCGCTGTAGCAACCTCTCCCCAGAAGGGATAAGTAGAGCCCGTCCACGCCAGCATGGCGCCCATAAAAAACGCAGCGTATCGCCTGAGCAATAACGCTGCGTCTTTGGGTCTCTCGGCCGTCCCCCTTGCCGTGACCCGAATGGCCAGCGACAAGGGAGCAAGAATGCGCGGGGAGAGTCGCCTTAGAAGGGCATCTTGAAGCCTGGCGGCAGTTGCATGCCACCGGTCAGCTCGCCCATCTTGGCCTTGTTCTGCTCTTCCACACGACGCACGGCATCGTTGCAAGCGGCGGCAACCAGATCTTCCAGCAGCTCCTTGTCATCTTCCATCAGGGAGGGGTCGATCTCGATGCGACGGACGCTGTGGCTACCGGTCATGGTGACCTTGACCATGCCAGCACCGGCTTCACCGGTCACTTCCATCTGAGCCAGCTGCTCCTGCGCCTTCTGCATACGCTCTTGCATCTGTTGGGCCTGTTTCATCAGGTTCCCCATTCCACCTTTACCAAACATATGTCGTCTCTCGTCTTGAAATCCGGCATCCAGCGCCGGGCTGTGGGCTTGTCTGTCCTAGATGGGGACAGCCAAACTGCTTTTCAACCGGAAGCAAGCTCCCGGCCACGGAATTTAGCGGTTGAGGGGCTCGATGCTCTCGTGATGAAGCACGGCACCAAACCGCTGAACTAAAAACTGTACGTTGGGATCCTGCTCCAGATCCCGGGTCACCTGCTCGCGCACCCCGAGATAAAGGCGATGTTCGATCTCAAGGGGGGTCTCCTGGTCAGGCACCACACCAAGCGTCACCTCGACCTGCACCGGTTGACCCAGCGCTGGCCCAATGATCTCGGCCAGATCGGCGCGCGCCTTGTCGCTCACCAGATGGCGCTGCTCGGGCTTGAGGGTCAGCAACACCTTGTCCCCTTCCCGCGTCATCACCGAGTTGATGGCCAGTTGGCGCAGCCGCCCTCCCACCTGAGTGTGAGCGATCAACTCGGCCCAAGCATCGCCGCAACCATTGAGCAGCGAGGAGGGGATAAGGCGAGTCGCCTCTCCCTCTTGCGGCTCACTGTCGCTCTCGAGCTCATCCCAGTCGATGGTCTCCATCACCGGCTGAGGGGGCTCGCTCTGCGTCACGGGTGCAGCAGCCACCGCCGTGGTAACAACGGGCGGCTGGGTCGCTGGGGCGGGCGTCACCGCTGGCGCCCCAGCGCTGCGCTCACCGGGTCGATAGCTCGGCTGCCCGTCGAGATCCCAGGGTGGCAGATCGGTTGGCTGGGCCGGTGCCGTGACGGGAGCGTGGCTCATCACCTGAGTCTGCTCGGCAAATCCCTGATTGAGGTACTCTTCGTAATCGCCATTATCACCCTGCGACTCGTAACCGTCGCCATAGAGATCCACTGGCGGCAGATCATCATAGTGACCCATCGCCGCCATCCCCTGCCCGGCCGGTTGGCTAACAGAGACTGGCTGTTGCGAGACAACCGGTGCAACGGCAGGAACGACAGGGCGAGCTGGCGCAACCGGCACTGCGCGCGGCGCGGGCGCCGCCGGGGCATCCTGACCGCGCTGGCGGCTGCGCAGCATATTTCGCTTGCCAAGCAGGCTCTGCATGCTCGATACCGCTGATACCGGTTCAGGCGCGGCAACAGGCGTTGCTGTCACTTCGGGCTCGGCTGCAGGCTCGAAGGCGGCGGTCAGCGACTCGCCACGGGAATAGTCCGTATCGGCTGCGGCATGCTCGCCAGCATCAGCGGGCTGTGCGGCTGAGTGCGCAAGCACATCGGGCTGCGCATTTGGCAAAGCGGGCTCGGGTTGATACCCCATGCCCGCCGCTTCGCGCAGCAACTCATCCTGCTGACTGAACAGCTCAGCGGCTTGCGCCTCCTCCTCGCTGTTGGCAGCGTTAGCAGTGTCATCCACCATCGCAGGCAGGGAGGCATCAACCGCGGGCACAGCACTGGTAGCAACAGGGCTGGCTAGCTGTGCAGGCACGGCGCCGCTGATCGGAGCCACTGTGGCCGATTCAGCGGCCGGGCGCTTTCCCGGCAAGGAGGCTACCGGAGTGGCGCTGCTCGCCGCACTGCTCGTCATTGACGGGGGCAGCGCAGTGAGGCTGGCCGGATGCAGGGCATCGCGCCTTGGGGAGAATGCGAGCATCCGCAGGCAGGTCATCTCCAGCGCAGTGCGGCCATCGGGGGCCCAGGGCAGATCTTTACGGCCACCCAGCACAATCTGGTAGCAGAGCTGCACCTCTTCCGGGCTCATCGCCTTGGCCAGTTGCAGCAGGGAATCAGCATCCGCCCCCTGCTCCTGCACACTGGCAGGCAGCAGCTGCGCCATGGCGATGCGATGGAGCAAGCCTTCCAGCTCGGCGTGGAGCTGATCAAAATCGGGGCCAAGGGTGGCGATCTCGGTGATCTTGGCCATGGTCGCGGGGGCATCTTGCCGCAAAATGGCTTCCAGCAGCTGGTGAAGATGGCGGTGATCGAGCGTGCCCAACATCGCCAGCACGCTCTCGAGGCGCACACTGCCATTGCCGTGGGCTAGCGCCTGATCGGTCAGGCTCAGGGCATCGCGCATACTGCCGTCGGCGGCTTTGGCCAGGGCCAGCAGGGCGCGTGGTTCGAAGGGTTGACCTTCCTGATCCAGCACCCATTCGAGCTGCTTGGCGATCTGGGTCTGATCCAGACTCTTCAGATGAAACTGCAGGCAGCGCGAGAGAATGGTAATGGGCAGCTTCTGCGGATCCGTGGTGGCCAGCAGAAACTTCACATAGGGGGGCGGCTCTTCCAGGGTTTTCAGCAGCGCGTTGAAGCTGTGACGCGACAACATGTGCACTTCATCGATGAGGTAGACCTTGAAGCGGCCGCGGGCCGGACGGTACTGCACGTTGTCGAGCAGCTCGCGGGTATCTTCCACCTTGGTGCGGGACGCCGCGTCAATCTCCAGCAGGTCAACAAAGTTGCCCTGATCGATCTCGCGGCAGGTATCACAGACGCCACACGGATGACTGCTGATCCCCTGCTCGCAGTTGAGGCTCTTGGCCAGAATACGGGCGATGGTGGTCTTGCCGACCCCGCGGGTACCACTCAGCAGATAGGCGTGATGCAGCCGTCCCTGATCCAGGGCGTTGGTCAAGGCGGTCAGCACATGTTGCTGGCCTACCACTTGTTCAAACGTATGGGGGCGCCATTTACGCGCCAGAACCTGATAGCTCATAAATCCATCATGCAGGGAAGACAGGGCATTGAGGCCGGATGCTAACACAAATGGCGGGCTGGCTGTATCGGCTATCGGTGAGAGCGGGAGGGATCGCTTGATTTTCAAACCGATGCCCGCAAGGGCACCGGTTCAACGCAGGCCCGATGCAGAGGATCGGGCCGAAGAGGCATTACTCGCCGGCCAGCTCGACCAGTGAGACCACCTTGATGCCAGCGGCAGTCAGGCGGGCATCGCCACCCAGAGACGGCAGGGAGATGATGAAGGCCGCATCGGCAACTTCACCACCGGCACGGCGGATCAGCTTGACGGTCGCATCGACGGTACCACCGGTCGCCAGCAGATCGTCCACGACCAGCACCTTGTCACCGGGTACGATGGCATCGGTGTGCAGTTGCAGGGTGTCGGTGCCGTACTCGAGGGCATAGGACTCCTCGATCACTTCGCGCGGCAGCTTGCCCGGCTTGCGGACCGGCACGAAACCCAGCCCCATGGCATAGGCAACCGGCGCGCCAAAGATGAAGCCGCGAGCTTCGGTGCCAACAATCTTGGTGATCCCTTGATCACGATAATGATTGGCCAGCAGATCGATGGTGGCCTTGAAGGCCTCGGCGTTCTCAATCAGGCTGGTGATGTCACGAAACAGAATGCCCGGCTTCGGATAGTCGGGAATGGTCTTGATGCTTGCTTCGATAAATTTCAGGGTTTCCGGATTCATGTGTTGACCGCTTATTTTTTTGACCCAGGGGTGGCCATTTTTCTCAATTCCCTTCTGCGGGAAATAAAAAAGCCTGTCACGCAAAAATGACAGGCCGACTCCATAGCATTATTGCTGCAATAGCTTAGGGACTTCACTTCACCATTGCAACTGGCTCCAGCACCGGCAGGCGCATTAACCAGGTGAGCAGGATCACCATTATGATAACCAGCAACCCCTTGACCCACAGCAGTGGCACCACCGCCAGCGACACCGAAAAGGCGAGCAAAATGAAGATAATGGCACGCCGTCTGGCCTGACGACGAATGCCGCGATATTGCTGCCAATCCACGATGGGCGGGCCAAACCAGGGATGGGTCAGCAACCAGCGATGAAAACGGGGCGACGAGCGGGCAAACAGGGCGGCGGCCAGCAACATGAAGGGGGTGGTCGGCAAGAGCGGCAACACAATGCCCACAATACCGGTGGCAAATGCCAGCCACCCGAGCGCCATCAGACACCAACGCTTCATTCCTTCTCCTTGCGTGATTTATCTCCCTCTAGCCTAACAGAGTTTGAGCGGATGCTGACAGCGGGCCGCAACCCCACTACAATCTGCCCTCTTTTTTCTTGCCACTCTCGTCGGAAAGCCGTTATGCGCGTTATTTTGGCCCCCATGCAGGGGGTACTGGATCACCTGATGCGGGAGGTTCTCACCTCCGTCAATGATTACGATCTCTGCGTGAGCGAGTTTATCCGAGTCGTCGATCAGCTGCTGCCCGCCAAGGTGTTCTACCGCCTCTGTCCTGAACTGCTGCAAGATGGCAAAACCCGCGCAGGCACCCCGGTGCGGGTGCAACTGCTGGGGCAACACCCCGAGTGGCTGGCCGAGAACGCCGTGCGCGCCATTGAGCTCGGCTCCCCCGGCGTCGATCTCAACTTCGGCTGTCCCGCCCCTACGGTCAACAAGAGCAAGGGCGGTGCGGTGCTGCTCAAGGAGCCCGAGACCATCTACCGCATCGTCAAGGCGGTGCGCGAGGCGGTGCCCGCCCATCTGCCGGTGAGCGCAAAAATTCGTCTCGGTTACGATGACAAGGATCTCTATCTGGAGAACGCCCAGGCGGTCTTCCAGGGGGGCGCCAACGAGCTGGCCGTTCATGCCCGCACCAAGCGTGAAGGGTACAAGGCCCCCGCCCACTGGGAATATGTGGACGCCATTCGCCGCGCCCTACCCATTCCCGTCACCGCCAACGGCGAGATTTGGGATCATAAAGATGCCCTCACCTGCGCCAGGGTCTCGGGTTGCGATGCCCTGATGGTCGGGCGCGGCGCCATCTCCCTGCCCAATCTGGCCAACGTGATGAAAACCGGCTGCCCGCACATGAGCTGGGCCGAGGTGTTGCAGCTGATAGTGAGCTATACCGAGCAGGATCTGGCCAGCGAAAAAGCCGACTACTACCCCAGCCGCATCAAACAGTGGTTCAGCTATCTCAAGCGGGAATATCCCGAAGCGGATCTGCTGTTTCAGGAGATCCGGGTGCTCAAAGAGACGGATCCCATCCGTGATGCCCTGCTGCAAGCAGCCAAAAGCCACGGCTAACCACGTTTAACTTGACGCATATCATCTTGATAGAGTTATCGGATCCCTATACTGCCCCGAATCTGTCGTCTGTCCTGTGGGGGATAATGTGTGTGAAATGACGCAAGCACAGTTGACTGTCTGGCGTAATCGCCTGCTGTCAGACTGGGCCCAAGTACGAGAAACGCTGATCGGTCAGCTTAAAGCCTGCCGTCGTGACGAGTGGGCCGAGCAGGTCGGTCACTGCGAGCAGGATCAACTGGTGGAACTGACCAGCCGGCTGGATCTGCCGAAGGTTGAGCAGAGCGTGGCCCGCCTCAAGCGGATCGATGCGGCACTCTGCCAGATGGATCTTGGCCTCTATGGCCTCTGCTCCGATTGTGAAGAACCGCTTTCCATCGAACAGCTGGAACAGGATCCGACCCTGCAACGCTGCCCGCGCTGTGAAACCCGCTATCGCAAGGGATTCCACGCCCACGAACTGTGAGGGATGCACAGCTGTGCATCCACTCAACCCTCAGCACTGGTTACTCCGTCGTTCCTGTCCAATACTCAACCATATCAGCCTGTTCGAGGGTATGCGTTGTGTACAGACTCTTGTTGTTATGGTGTTTGTGTTGCCAAGCTACGGCACAAGAGTCATTGGTCGTGGGCTGGGTCGACTGGCAGCCCTTCAGTTATCGCAATGAACAGCAACAGCTCCGCGGACTGGATGTGGAGCTGCTCAACGCCATCTTCCTGCGTGCCGGTTATCAGGCCACATTCAGTGAAATGCCCTGGGCTCGCGTGTTGCACGAGCTGAAATTCGGCACGGTTCAACTGGCCATGTCAGCCAATATCACCGCCGAGCGCCAGCAATATGCCCGCTTCAGCCACCCCTATCGGGAAGAGGAGACGGCCATCGTCATCCGTCGGCAGGATGCCGAGCGCTGGCGCGGGATCACCACCCTCGAGCAGTTGATCAACACCCCTGACTTCCATATCGGAGTGCTCAAGGGCTTTGATTACGGCAATACCTTCCGCCAGTTGATGGCAAGGCCCGAGCTGCAGCCTCGCTTACAGATGCGCCTGCGGCTGGATCAGTTGCTGAAGATGTTGCAAGGGGGACGGATCCAGGGGTTTATTCTCGATCCCCACGGATTGCAAGAGTGGCAGGGTAAGGATGGCATGCAGGACAAGCTGTATATTCTGCTGCATATCGAACTGACACCGGTTCACCTGATGCTGAGCAAAGAGAGCACCACAGAGGCGCAACTGCAGCGGATCAATCAGGCTATCGATCAATTGAAACAGAGCCCCGACTATCAGCAGATCCTCGATCGCTACCAGTTCAGATCCCTGCATTCACAGGAAAATACTCATAAGTAAGGGGAGCATCAGCTCCCCTTACTGTCTCAAGCAAACCCCATCCTGTCTCAAACAGCCCTGGTTGCAACTTGCCAGGACGTTTTGGTCACCGATAACGTGATGGATTACTTCTGCCTGTCAGCGTCCCAGCACAATGTCGGCAAGGTGGGCGAAGTGGTGGATTTCGTGGGTGGCATCGCACTCGCCCGCTTGCCGCGCCGGGTTGTACCAGCAGGTTGCCAGCCCCTGCGCCGCCGCCCCGGCAATATCGGTTTTCGGATTATCCCCCACCATCAGCACCCGGGCCGGATCTGGCTGCCCCATCAGGGAGAGGGTGTGCTGGAAAATGGCTGGCGCCGGCTTGGTCACCCGAATTTCGTCGGAGATCACCAGCGGCTCGAACCACTCGCTCCAGCCCAATTTTCCGAGCCGCCCCCGCTGAGGCATGCTGAAACCATTGGTAATGATCCCCATCCGCACCTTGCTGCGCAGCTGCTGCAGGGTCTCGACCACCCCTTCAAGAGGCATGCTAAGGGCAATGATCTGCTCCAGAAAGGTGTTGTTCATCGCCATGGGATCGGCGGCAACCTGCTGGGCAAAGAGGGAGAAGCGGGTCTGCTGCAACGCCGTTGCATCGATCTCGCCGTCGTTGTACTGCTGCCAGAGCCCGTGGTTGAGGGCGTGGTACTGCGCCATGCTGGCGTCATCAGCTTGTACGCCATAGATCTGCAAGGTGTACGTCAGCGCAGAGGCGACCGGAAAATCGAGCAGGGTTTCATCCAAATCGAACAGCACCCAGTCATAGCTTGGTTGTTTCACAGAAATCCTTGTAATCATTCAGATTGTTCAGAGGCTTGGCGACCAACTCTGCCAAGCGGGCTGGCCAGCAGATCCAGCGTGAGACGCACGCCAAAGCCGGTCACTTCGCTGGAGACCACCCCATTGCCCCCCTTGTTGCGAAAACCGCTCAGGTCGAAGTGCAGCCAGGGGGTCTGCTCGGGCACGAAGTGGGCGAGGAAACGGGCCGCATCAATGTGATCCGGCGAACTGCCCGGCGCACACTGCAACAGATCGGCCCACTCGCTCTCGATATTGTCGTCGTAATCGTCATCAAGCGGGAAGGGCCAAATCCGCTCACCGCTGCGCTGACCCAGATTGACCAGTGATGCCATCCATTCGCTGCGATTGGTAAAGACGCCGCTGTAGCGGCTACCCAGCGCCCGTTTGCAGGCCCCGGTCAGGGTCGCGTAATCGAGCAGCAGATCCGGGGTATCCTGCACCGCCATCGCCAGGGTGTCGGCCAGTACCATTCGCCCTTCGGCATCGGTATCGACCACCTCGATGGAGGTGCCATTGATGGCAGTCACCACCTCACCGGGGCGATAGGCGTGAGGGCCGATATGGTTCTCGGCAATGGCCAGCCAGCAGTGTACCTCGTAGGGTAGCTGAGCTCGGCTGATAGCGTAGAGGGTGCCGAGCGCCACTGCACTCCCCCCCATGTCCAGATGCATGCCATACATGCTGCCAGAGACCTTAAGGTTGTAACCGCCAGAGTCGTG
>NZ_QAJD01000069.1:34353-35265 GCF_003061465.1 Aeromonas sp. HMWF017 | reverse complement strand
GCGGCGCACCGGCTTGGGTGGATAATAGCTGAGCTTGACCATGGCCCCCTGATTGTCTTCCGAGCCACGAGCAACAGCCAGAAACGCCCCCGCCCCCAGCTCGGCCAGCTGCGCCTGATCATAGTGATGGCACTGCCACCCCTCATCTTGCGCCAGCTTGCTGACAAACTCGCAATAGCTGGCGGCCGTCAGCTCGGAGGCAGGCAACACCGCCAGATGGCGAGCCAGCCCGTTGCCCCCCGCTTCGCTGTAAAGGCGTGCCAAGTCCAGCACCACCGAGGGTGAAACCTTGATCTGCTGATAGCTCCAGCTGCTTTCACTGCGGCGCTTGCTGGTGGGCAACGAAATATTGGCGGCAAGCAGGGCTGACAACATCACTTCGGCCAGCATCACTCGCTCGGAGGGAGAAAAACCTTCCAGATGTAGCCCGAGCCGCTCCACATTAAGCCCAGAAAGAGGAGCAATCCAGCCTCTGATCTGTTTATAAAGGCGGTGATCCCGCGTCACACTGCCGGCCACAAACATCACCTGCAACAGGGTATTGCCGTGCATCAGGGTAAAGGGCGCCTTTTTCCCCAGCGCAAGCTGGGTCTGGAGACCCGCAAGAGCGGTCAGCGAAAGTAAAGACTCCTTCTGCTCTTCGGCGATCAGCAGCAGTTGCAACGGCAGCCCTTGGGAAAGGGCTTCGGCCAGCGTGGCATCCCGGCTTTCAATAGCAGGAGGAAGATAGGTGAAGGGAGTGATCACAGGCGCGTGCCTCATCCATGAAGAGATACCTGATGATACCCAACAAATGGTTGATACGACCAGTTTTGGTCTTGAAAAAGCGTCAGAAATAGCAGCAATCACCAGATGGTGACGAGCATCAAGAAGGATTGTTCAATGATTGGCAATGCAGGAAGGGAACGTACA
>NZ_QAJD01000069.1:34016-34343 GCF_003061465.1 Aeromonas sp. HMWF017 | reverse complement strand
CACCCCGCGTCCGAATTGTCGCCCTCAAGCCGAGCAGTAGCTTGGTGGCGTTTGTCTGCTTTCGACTGTTTACACAATCGCAGGCTGACGAAAGTTGGTTGCGGGGGCCGGATTTGAACCGACGACCTTCGGGTTATGAGCCCGACGAGCTACCGAGCTGCTCCACCCCGCGTCCGAATTGTCACCCTCAAGCCGAGCAGTAGCTTGATTGCGTTTGTCTGCTTTCGACTGTTTACACAATCGCAGGCTGACGAAAAGTTGGTTGCGGGGGCCGGATTTGAACCGACGACCTTCGGGTTATGAGCCCGACGAGCTACCGAGCTGCTC
>NZ_QAJD01000069.1:33846-34006 GCF_003061465.1 Aeromonas sp. HMWF017 | reverse complement strand
GTTGCGGGGGCCGGATTTGAACCGACGACCTTCGGGTTATGAGCCCGACGAGCTACCGAGCTGCTCCACCCCGCGTCCGAATTGTCACCCCCAAGCCGAGCAGTAGCTTGTTGGCGTTTGTCTGCCTTCGACTGTTTATACAATCGCAAGCTGACGAAAG
>NZ_QAJD01000069.1:25480-33836 GCF_003061465.1 Aeromonas sp. HMWF017 | reverse complement strand
GGTCAGGATCTCAGATGGTTGCGGGGGCCAGATTTGAACTGACGACCTTCGGGTTATGAGCCCGACGAGCTACCGGGCTGCTCCACCCCGCGTCTGAGGTCGCCAATAATAGGCGCCAGCGCACAGATTGCAAGTAAATATCTCAAAAAAAGTTTATTCGTAGATTAATCGGACAAATAGTGCGGTCATTAGCAGCATCATGCTGTTTTTTCAGGCAATCGAGTCCTTGCCAGGCATCCGGCACTACACTCAATAAGGTGAACACTCCTCATTTTGGGTAGGTAGAATATGCGCATCTCCGCCGGTCACTGCCGTCAGTTGGGGGCCACACCCGACAGTAACGGCGTCAACTTCGCGATCTGGGCACGCCTCGCCAGCCGGGTCGAACTGCTGCTCTTCGCAAGCGCAGACGATGCGACCCCCGAGGTGATCCCCCTATCCCCGCGCCTTAACCGCACCGCCTACTACTGGCATATCCATGTGGAGGGGATCTCGGTCGGGCAGCGTTACGCCTATCGCATTCAGGGCCCGTGGCGCCCATATGGCGGCACCCGCTTCGATGCCGAGAAGGTGTTGCTCGACCCTTACGGCCGCAGCATCGAGCTTGGCGCCAATTACGATCGATGGGCGGCGGCCCGTCCAGGCAGCAATCTGGCTTGTTGCGCCAAGAACAAGGTGGTCGATACTCGCCACTACGACTGGGAAGGAGACAAACTGCCCGCTCACTCCCTTTCCCGCTCGGTGATCTACGAATTGCATCTGGGGGGCTTTACCAAGTCCCCGAGCTCCGGGGTCGATCCGGCGCTGCGTGGCACCTATCTAGGGCTGATTGAGAAGATCCCCTACCTGCAATCTCTCGGTGTCACCGCCGTCGAGCTGCTGCCGGTGTTCCAGTTTGATCCTCAGGATGCGCCCAAAGGACTCTCCAACTACTGGGGTTATAGCCCCATGTCCTTTTTCGCCCCCCACGCCCAATACGCCTGCGGCGATGATCCGCTGACCGAATTTCGCGACATGGTCAAGGCGCTGCACAAGGCCAATATCGAGGTGATCCTGGACGTGGTTTACAACCACACCGCCGAAGGGGGAGATGATGGCCCCACCTTCTCGTTTCGCGGCATCGACAACGAGGCCTACTACATCCTCGACAACAACCAGAAGGACACCAACTATTCGGGCTGCGGCAACACCTTCAACGGCGCCCATCCGGTGGTGCTGCGGATGATCATGGACAGCCTCCACTTCTGGCGTCAGGAGATGCACGTCGATGGCTTTCGGTTTGATCTGGCCGCCATTCTGTCGCGGGATGAATCGGGTCAGCCGCAGGCCAATGCCCCCACTCTGCGCACCATAGATACGGACCCCAACATCGCCGACATCAAGCTGATTGCCGAAGCCTGGGACGCGGGGGGGCTCTATCAGGTGGGGTCACTGGCCGGCGCCCGCTGGCGTGAGTGGAACGGCCAGTTCCGGGATGATGTGCGCCGCTTCCTGCGCGGGGATGACAATAGCGTCACCGCCTTTGTCGAGCGGCTGTGCGGCAGTCCCGACATCTACCACTATCACCACGCCGATCCCGAGAAAAGCATCAACTTCGTGACCTGCCACGACGGTTTTACCCTGTGGGACTGGGCCAGTTACAACAGCAAACACAACGAGGCCAACGGGGAGGAGAACCGTGACGGCTGCGATCATAACTTCAGCTGGAACCACGGCCACGAAGGGGTGACGGAAGATCCCCAGATCAACGCCCTGCGGATGCGCCAGGCCAAAAATATGATGGTGGCGACCCTGCTCTCGGTGGGCTCCCCCATGCTGCTGATGGGGGATGAGCTGCTGCGCACCCAGCGGGGCAACAACAACGGCTACTGCCAGGACAATGCCACCTGCTGGATGAACTGGCTGCCCAATGCCCGCAGTCAGGAGATGTTCCGCTTTATGAAGGAGCTGATCCAATACCGCAAACACCTGTTCCAGCGCCCGGAGCAGGAGAGCATGCCGCTGTCGCTCACCGAGATCCTGCGCCACAGCGAGATCTGCTGGCACGGAGTCAACGCCGGGCAACCGGATTTCAGCCCCCACTCCCACGCCATCGCCATGTCGGCGCTGTCGAGCGAAACCAAGCTGGCGCTCTATGTGCTGTTCAACGCCTACTGGGAGCCCCTCACCTTCAACCTGCCGAGCCCCCCCAAGGGGGTCGGCGGCTACTGGCGGCGGATCCTCGATACCGCCCTCCCCTCGCCACAAGATATCTGCACCTTCGGCATGCCGCTGGAGGGATTGACCCGCGAATATCTGGCCCAACCGCGCAGCAGCTGCCTCTTTATCTGCGGGGCCGACGATTTCTATTGATCGATAGTTGCTGATTGATTGCTGTGAATTGATAGTAGCGATACCTGCAAGCCAGATATGCAAAAGCCCCGAGTGTTGGCTCGGGGCTTTCTCTTTTCAGCACCAGTATCAGATCAGCTGGTGCAACACACTGGTAGCGGCGATCTGGGCGATCAGCAGGCCACACAGGGAGGTGGAGACCACCACTGGCGCGGTATCACGCTGCAAGTAGAGCGGGCTGAACCAGAGCAGCAGAGAGGCCACCAGCAGCGCGGCCTGGGTCACCACCGCCGGGATCAGGGCATCAAGATTGGCATCGCCCCCTTGCCAGCCCACCAGCACCGCCAGCCAGATAAGACTGGCCATCGCCCCCACCAGACCGGCCAGCGGCAACAGGGTGTTGAATGCCTTGAGACGATGACGGGCCCGCAGCAGCATCAGGTGAGCAAAGGCAGCTCCCAGCATCGCCATCTGCAGCAGACCGCTCACCCAGCCCTGCAGTTGCAGCAACCCGATGCCATAGAGAGCGAGCGGCAACGCCGGTAACCAGAGCAGTGTCGAGGGGACTGAGCGCTTGCCCTCCAGCCGTGACTGGGCCAGCGACAAGCCAACCCCGAGCACCAGTGCGGCCCCACCACTCCAGATGAGCCAGCTGGCCGCCTTGGCCTCGACCGCCAGCATCAGAGAGAGTGCGGTAATAACCCAGATGGAGAAGAGCTGCTGACTGATGCGCGAGCGCTGGCCAGGGCAGATATCACCGCGCCACAGCACGATACCGAGGGCGATCAGGGCGCCAAGCGCCATCAATCCGGTGAGGGGAAAGAGCCAAAAAGGGAGTTGGACGAACACGACGCCTCCAGCAGTAAAGATTCGAGGTGCGCCACCGGGGCGCCAGAGAGGGGCGAGTATACCCAAACCGGCGGATATCCCCAATCGCGACAAACAATCGTGGGCAAACAATCCGGGGCAATTTGCCGCCAGCGGGGCCCACCTTGAAGGGCGCCCTGCTGGCAGCCATGTCCATAGGGACGGGATGCAGCGCTGGCTTTAGCCCTGACCGCGGGCCAGCGCCACCACCCGGGCAAACATCTGACGGATCACCGGCGGAATATGCTCGGCGCCGAGCCGCTCCGCCTCTTCCACCACCGCCAGCGCCATTCCCGGCTTGCTGCGGTGATGGATCGCCTTGTTGATGATGTGACTGGCGCTCCACATGGCGCGCCCGCCCACCCCGGCCTCGCGACGAAACACAGCTTCAAAACCGTTGTGATAGAGGTAGTGCTCGATGTCGGCGGCAGGGAGCTGGGTCAATCGGTCCCGCTCCCGCTCGCCCTTGAGCTGGCCACGGGCCGAGGTGGCATACTTTAGCCCCGCCTCGTCGCCATCGGTCAGCAGGTGCCACTCGATGCCAAAGTCCCGCGCCACCTTGATCAGCGGCGACTGGCCGCACTGGGCAAACTCGATGATCCGCACCCCTTCGGCCCGCAGACTGTAACCACAGATCTGCGCCAACTCGGAGAGCAGCCAGATCTCGGTCTCCCCCTCCACCAGCAGCCAGCAACGGGCAAACAGCGACATGGGGCGGTTGATCCGCACATGGAAGGCGATCTTGCGCAGATCGTCGCTGCTGTAACGCTCGCCACCCAGCTGGTGACAGAGGATATCCTGCTGACGGCGCACCAGCCGCCGCACCTGATTGAGTGGCAGGGAAGAGAGCAAGTCTCCCGAGTTGGTGGTGAGCAGCTTCTGACCCGGCAGTTGTTCCAGCAGCCCCCACGCCAGCGCCAGCATGGTTGGGTGCAGCCGGCTCTCCGGGTCCTCCAGGATCATGATGGGGCGAGCCCCCTCCTCCAGCTCGCGGTTGCCACGAGCCTGCAACAAGGTAGCCGCCATCCCCGCCATCGCCAACTGCAGCGCACGGTTATCGGCGCGGCGCAGCAGGGTATGAAGGTTGCCCGGATTGCGCAATGTCATTGGGCGATTGATGATGTCACGCTGACTGCGCGGCTTGTTCTTGATGGGGGCCAAGGCGTTGAAGTAGTGATCCATCAGCTGGCGCACCGCCTGCAACGCCTCTTTGAGCTCCGGCTCGCCGATCCGCTGGGGTTCGTCGATCAGCTTGTCCGCCAGCTCGCTCAGGCGATGCTCGGAGAGATCTCCCCACTGCAATGTCTCCACCCCGGTGCGAGCGGTACGGGCGTCCCGCAGCCGGAACACCGGGTTCATGGTGATCAGCATGGAGACCAGCTCATGAGCATTGGCAATGGGCAGGCTCTTGCCCACCCCGTCGAGAAAGTCGTGCATGGTGAGCACAGAACCATCCGCCTGCAGCTCGGCGCTGGCGCGATAGTGAATACGGTGGAATTTGTCTTTATGCAGCACCCAGGAGGGGCTGAGACGAGCCAGGCGACGGGAGTGCTGGCACATCTGGGGTCTGTGCTCACTGAAGGTGAGCACCAGTTGCAGGTGGCGTGCCGGCGCCAGTTCGGGATCTTCCGGTTGGTGAAAATCCTCGGCGGTGAACTGATAGGGCTCGGCATTTTGCCCCAGCAGGCACCAGAGGGCGCGCAGCAGGCTCGATTTACCCCAGGTGTTCTCGCCGATCAGCACTGTGGTGTGATCCAGCCCGAGCGACAGGCGATTTATACCGCGAAAACCTTTGACTTCAATACGTTCCAGAAACATCCAGCCATGTCCACATCATTGTGATGGGGCAATAGTGGCAAAATTACCGGAAAAATCCTATCGCAGGCGGGGGGATTTCAACGTGAACTGTGAGGCACTGCAGGTTCGGGAGGGGTAACAACAGCGGTGCGATCTTGCGGGGCATTCCAGTGGCTGAACCAGAGATGACGGGTACGGATTTGACGTTTGCGATAATTCAATGGGCATTCCTTTCAATGGATAAGTGGTAGAGAGTACACCTCTTTTGCCCAAAGTCTCAGGGTTATCTGTGACGAGAAGATGACAATTGCGCCCGCCACTGCCCCGGCGTCAAACCAAACGCCTCGCGAAAACGATTGCCGAAATGGGCCTGGGAAGAAAAGCCACACTGACTGGCGATGTTGGCCAGCGGCTCGGGGCCAGCCAACAGCTGCTTGGCCCGTTTGAGCCGCAGCCCCAGCAGATAGCGGTGGGGCGGGCAGCCGAGACTCTGGCCGAACATGCGGGCAAAGTGATACTCGCTCAGCCCCGCTTGCTGCGCCAGCTCAGCCAGCGTGACCGAGTCAGCCAGATGGGCCTGCAGATACTCCTGCACCCGTTTGATCACCACGGGCGCCAGCCCGCCGCGCAGAGGCGGCAAACCGGGAGCCTCCTCGGTGTGGTGGCGGTAGGCGTGGAGGATCAACACCCAGGCGCCGTGGGAGAGAGCCAACCGATCGACCCCATGCTGCCACTGCAGTTGCATCAACTGGCGCTGCACCAGCGAAGCCGCCTGCGGATCGTCGATAAAGGTCTTGTCCATCAGTTGCAGGTGGCGCCCCTCCTTGTCACACGCCTCCTCGGCGATACGGGTGAGGTGAGCCGGGGTGAAGTAGAGATGAAAGAAGCGAAACTCTTCGCGCACCAGCCACTCGGATCTGTGGTGATCCGGCATGATGCACACCTTGCCGGTGCCACCGTGGCCACCCGGCCCATCGAGTCGCTCGGTCTGCTCGCCTCCTTGCAGATAGACGCTCATGGTGTGGTGGCCCGGCTTGTGATAGCGGGTCTGGTCATAGCAGTTGCGCCAACTGGCGACGCCAAGCCCGGGTTCGAACCAGCAGGCGTCCTCCAGCCGGGCGCCGGTGCTGACCAGTGCGTCAAATACCCCTGCTGTTTTCATTCGCCCCTGCCAACTGTTTTGATGTAAGTGTTATGCCGCTGCCATCCATCTTACCGACCGCGCCCGCGGATGACAGCGCGTGACGATGAAAAACCGCAAGATGGTGCAATCCAGCCATCAGGGCTCGCCCCATAGTGGGTCATCTCTCCCTGACTCACCGGAACTGTGATGAACCTGATGCTCTATCTTGCCACCGTGCTTATCTGGGGCAGCACCTGGATTGCCATCGCCTGGCAACTTGGCCCCATTCCCATCGAGGTGTCGGTGCTCTACCGCTTCCTGCTGGCGGCGGTGGCGCTGTTTGCCCTGCTCACCGCCAGCGGCCGCTTTCCACGCCTCCCCTGGCACGGCCAGCGTTACGCCGCACTGCTCGGTGCCCTGCTCTTTTCCACCAACTTTCTCTGCTTCTACCACGCCACCCGCTATATCCCGAGCGGCATGTCGGCAGTGATCTTCGCCAGTGCCAGCATCTTCAACGGCCTCAACCTCTGGCTGTTCGAGAGCAAGCGCCCCACCCTGCGCTGGCTGCAAGGCTCCTTGCTGGGACTCTTTGGCACCCTGCTACTGTTTTGGCCAGTGCTGGCAGATGCGCAACTGGGTACAAACGGCTGGAAGGGGCTGCTGCTCGCCTGCGGCGGCACCCTCTGCTTTTCGCTGGGCAATCTGGTCTCGGCACGAGGCCAACGCCACGGCTACCACGTACTGCAACTGGTGCCCTGGGGCATGGTTTACGGCGTGTTGCTGTTGCTGGGCTGGGTCATATTGCTCGGGCAGCAACTGGTGGTGCCGACCGATGGCCACTATCTGGCGGCCATGGTCTACCTCGCCCTGTTTGGCTCGGTGATCGCCTTTACCGCCTACCTGACCCTGGTGGGGCGCATCGGTGCCAGCAAGGCCTCCTACGCCACCGTGCTCTTTCCGTTGGTGGCGCTTACCCTCTCCACCTTTTACGAAGGTTTTGTCTGGCAGCCGGTCTCGGTGGCCGGAGTAGTGATCAGCCTCATCGGCAATCTGGTGATCTTCGCTCCGCCCTTGAGCGAGTGGCGCATTCGACCGGCCAAGGCAGCAAACGACCCTTGCTCCTGAGCCAGTCAGCCCCTAAGGTAGCGTCATTCGATAGGCATGATGGCGACACGAGAGGGCAAGATGTTACTGGAAGGGCTGGAGACGCTGAGTCTGCTGGCAAGTGAAGGAACCATGGCCAAGGTGGCCAGTCGCCTCTATATCAGCCAGTCGGCGGTGAGCAAGCGGATTGCCCAGCTGGAGCAACGCCTTGGCAAGAAGCTGATCGAGCCGGAGGGGCGCCAGATCCGCCTCACCCCGCAGGCGCAGGAGCTGCTGGAGAGAGTGGCCCCGAGTCTGGCAGAGATGAAGGGGGTGCTTGCCGATAGTCAGGATCTGGCGGATCAGAGCCCCCTCCCCATCGCCTGCTCCGAAACCCTGCTGGCGGGTTATCTCGCCCACTTTATGCGCGACTATCTGGAGCGCGATCCCCACCTTGCCCTCTCCACCCACCACACGCCGGTCATTCTGGCGCGGGTGCGCAGCGGTGATGCCCTGCTCGGCATCTGCGCCGGTCGGCTCCCGCCCGGCCATGGCCTCGACGCAGACCTGCTACTGGAAGAGCCATTCTATCTGGTTGGCGAGGCGCAGCAGAGCCTGCCGCCAGCCAGCGCAGAAAGCAGGCGCAAGATCCTCACCATGGATCTGGAGAACCCCTCCAACCGCTACCTGCGCGAACCGCTGGCAGATTTGGGGATGGAGCCCGCCATGGAGCTCGACTCCTATCTGGCGCTCATCGAACTCGCCAAGGCGGGCATTGGCCCTGTGCTGCTCCCCGCTGGCCTGCTGGGGCTGGTGGGAGAACAGGGGGAGATGGCCCGCCCACTGCCCGGGCTGGGCCGCCCCTTGCATCTGGTCTACCGGCCAAACAGCCTAAAGCGAGAGCGGATCGCCAGGCTGGTGAGCGCCCTGCACCAACACTTTCGCCACCGCAGCGACACGCCGCGCTAGCCATGTAAAACACCAGATATGACAACGGGGCCCAAGGGCCCCGTTAACAATTTCGATGCGGCAAGCAAGGCGCACATCAGATCCAGGCAAACAGCTCCGGATACTGGCTCCACACCAGCTTGGCAGACATCAACAAGGAGACAGTCACCAGCAGCGGCTTGATCAGCTTCACCCCTTTTTTCAGCA
>NZ_QAJD01000069.1:24112-25470 GCF_003061465.1 Aeromonas sp. HMWF017 | reverse complement strand
TCTTGGAGCCAAAGCGGGCGCCGATAAACTGCCCCAGCGCCATGCAAAAACCGACACTCCACACCACCTTGCCACCGAGCGCAAAGAACAGCAGGGAGGCGATATTCGAGGTGAAGTTGAGCAGCTTGGTATGGGCGGTGGCGCGCGCCATGCCAAAGCCCGCCAGCGCCACGAAACCGATGGCAAAAAACGAACCTGTGCCCGGCCCGAAGAAGCCGTCATAAAAGCCGACCCCGCCCCCCACCAGCAGCGCAAACAGCATGGGAGTCAGACGGCGGGAGCTCTCGGCATCGCTTACCCGCGGCGAGAAGTAGAAGTAGCAGGCAAAGGCCATCAGCAGGAAAGGGAGCAGGCGCTCGAGAATGGCGGCGTCTATGGTCTGCACCGCCAGCGTGCCGATGGCCGCACCGATAAAGGTGCAGATCACCGCAGGCCAGATCATGGCCCACTCCAGCAGCCCCTTGCGGGCATAGAACCAGGTGGCGGAGAAAGAGCCAAAACTGCTCTGCAGCTTGTTGGTGCCGAGCACCAGCGCCGGCGGCATGCCTGTCGCCAGCAGAGCCGGCACCGTCAACAGGCCGCCGCCACCGGCGATGGCATCGATAAAGCCGGCGATGAGCGCCACACCGAACAGGGCAAACAGGGTAACCAGTTCCAATTCCATCCATAGACCTCACGAGAGTGGGTTGCCCGAAGGGGTCAGGCAACCGGAGAACACCAAAACGACGTTGTGCGGGGGGCACAGGCTGTTCGCTATCCTAGCGGGCCACTGACCATGAATCTAACGAAACAGTGGCAGCCAATTGATTCCTGATTTTCATTGATTTGAGCTGTCAGGCCCTGCCCCCTCAGAGGGCTCCGTTAGCAAGCCGGTGAAGCGACGTTCGCTTCCTTGATCGCCGCCAGCGCCTCACAGAGATGATCCTCATCGGCACCGGGTAAACGGCTGACCCGACCGGCCATGTAGCGGCTGCTGAACAAGTTGAACCAGTGCTGCAGTGCCTGCCCCGCCTTGAGCTCCCCCGCCACTTCCAGCACGCAGGCCGCCACTTCGGCGGTGCAGAGGTGCTCCTCGCTGTTGGCGACCCGCATGCCGTAAGTGGAGAGCGTATCCGGTTTGATGGCGAGCACCGGAAAACCGTCCAGGTAGGGGCTCTTGTTGAACATCTTGCGCGCCTCCGGCCAAGTGCCGTCGAGCAGGATAAATAGCGGTTTTTTACCCGGTGCCAGCGTCACCTCGCCGGTCAGGCGGGCAGGCGCCTTCTCGCAAGCGGGAAAGACCACATAGGGCTGCCAGGCGGGATCGGCCAGCAGGGCCAGCAACTCGGGATGGGGCTGGGTACGTGACCAGAGAAACG